>JAIYBI010000343.1 GCA_027488595.1 Opitutaceae bacterium
CAAAGCCACCAAGCCGATGTGGTGCCGGGCCGCCTCCTCCCGCCAGGCCGCGGATGCAATCGTCCCGTGCATCGCCACACCTACTTCGGCCGAGACACCCGAAAGCCGGCGCGCCCCTTCCCCACCGACCATGAAATGAAATTCCACCCGCCCAACCGCCCGCTCCGCCGCGAGGGCACCGCACCCCTCCACTAACCCGTCCGCGTCATGCATCGCGCCCAAGTGACCGCCGTAATGCAAACGTAGAGGCCCCTCCGACAGCGTATCTCTCTGCGCAGGCAAAAACTCCCGCTCGTCGGCCGACACCGCAATCACAGCTGAGCAAGGCGTTGCCCCATGGCGTGCCTCGGTATGCCGCCGCAACTCCTCGCCTAAATACACTGCCCCCGCGCAGGTCCGCTGGCTGAACCGCGTCCATGCCGCGATCAGGTTCGCAACGATACCTCCTTCCTTTGCCACCCCAGCAGCCTCAAGCGCATCGGGGTAAAGATCAAAGACGTGGTGCACCACCTTTTGTCCGCGCAACTTCGAAACCACAGCCGCGAACCCCGGTGCAAAAAACGGATTGGTAGTCACTACCCAGAGGGTATCGCTCTCTGAGCGAAGCACCCGCCAACCGAGGCTAATACCATATCCAACTGTCATCAACCACCGCAGCCACAACCGAGCCAGACGCCCGCCACCGGATAACGCACGATAGCGGGTCTCGGCGACTGTTGTGTAAGTTGAGGCTTCCGTGCCGATTCTGGCCGCCACGGAGCGCACCAGATCGGAATCCACGCAGCTGCAGACCACGATCCTCATCGGCCGGGAGCAATGTTCGCATAATGCGCGGCGACCGCTGTCGCAACCCCCCGCTGCCCGAATCGCGCCTCCACCGCCAACGCGAGAGCGGGCCGGCGAGCCGCCATTTCAGCACGACCGGCGATCACATCCCGAATTGCCGCCGCCCACTTCGCCGGTTCACGCGGTTCCACTCGCACCCCGGGGAAGGATGCCAAGTCGCGGGCCGCGCCTACCCCGTCGGATAACACGACAGGGCAACCGCACGCGAGCGCCTCGACCGCGACATTACCGAAGTTTTCATGCCGGCTCGGAAAAAGCAGCCCGTCCGCCGCCGAGTAGAGCACCGCCAGCTCGCTCGTATTGCGCTGACCGCAAAACATCACCCGCCCGCCGAGGCCGGCGGCGGCAAACTCCCCCTCCAAGCGCGCCTTGGTGCCATCTTCGTCAGGCCCGGCGAAAACCATTCGCCAATCCTGACCAGAAGGGAGCAGAGCGAGCGCTTCGGATAAAAATTCGAGTCCTTTTTTATGATGCAGGCGGCCCGAGGCCAGAAAGAGAGGAACGTCAGGGGCGATGCCGTTCTGCACACGCCAGGCGCCCCCAGCCGCCTCGTTGCGAGTCCAGGCGGCGGTGTCTATGGCGTTGGGCACATTAAAAACCGGGAGCCCCGCCAAAAGACCGGACAGTTCGGTCGCCTCCATGGCGGAAGTCGCATGCAAAGCGCCCGCGCGGCGCAGGTGTGACCGCTCCACCAGCCGCCAGTAAATGAACTTCTTCAGGCGGCCCTGAGTAAAGGAATAAGGCCCCAGCATACCACGGGGAGAAACCACATAGGGCACTCCAGCGCGACCCGCCGCTCTTCCCGCCGCCGGCCCCGTCGGCTGCCAAACCCCGGACAGGTGGATAACGTCAAACTCTCCTGCTCTTGCCGCAACTGCCGTCGTCAACTCCGGCGAGTTTAATCCTAGGAAATTCCAGCGCGACGGGAAATATGTCACCTGCACCCCGTTGCGCTCCACCGCTCGTCCGCGCACCAGCGTGGAGTCGGTTTCCAACCCGGCATCGGTGGTGAGCACCGTCACCTCATGCCCATTCGCCGCCAGGCCTTCGGCCAAGTTGGCGACGCTCCGCGGCGGCCCGCCCCACTTCCAAGCTGGCGCATAGATCGCGCTGAAATGCAGAATTTTCATCCCCTTGCGGCCCGGCTTCTACGATCTAAATCAGACGACGTGCTAGGCTCCCCGGTGGCTGAGTGCTATCGAGTGACCCAATACGAACCCAGGGCTATCGCATCCATCTTCGTGCGCAGGAAACAACTGAGCGCTTGTTTCGGCGTGTTCACGATGGGCTCGTTTTCGTTGAGCGAGGTATTGAGCACCAAAGGGATTCCCGTTTTTTTCCGGAAACCCTCGATCAACTCCCAATAAAGCGGGTTGGCGGTTTTGCTCACGCTTTGCAGACGTCCCGAACCATCCACATGCGTCACCGCCGGGATGCCTGCCCGTTTGTCCTGCTTGATTTTAAAAACCTTCTCCATGAACGGCGCCGGAGCGTTGATCTCAAAGTAGTCGTCCACGTATTCCTCTAAAATACTGGGTGCGAAGGGACGGAATTTCTCGCGGAACTTGATCTTCAAGTTAATCAACTCCCGCATGTCCGTGCGGCGTGGATCGGCGAGGAGGGAACGGGAACCCAGCGCGCGCGCGCCAAACTCCATGCGTCCCTCGAACCAGCCGAAAACCTTGCCGTCGCTGAGTGCCTGGGTCGCGGTCTCGATCAACTCCGCCCGAGTCAACTTCTTGACCGGTAAACCCGCTTCACGAATCGCCGCCTCGCATTCCGCATCGTCCACCCCGGGGCCCCACTGCCCGTGCGTCTGCACAAACGATCTCGGCTGCCCCAGCACCCGGTGCCACACGTAGAACGCCGAGCCAAACGAGCCTCCGTTATCGGCCGCGCCCGCCGGAACGAACACGTTTTTAAAGGGCGAATGCTGCGTCACCTTGCCATTTGCCACCGAGTTCATCGCCACACCGCCCACGATCACCACGTTGTCCGAAGGATGAATCTTGTGGAGCACGTTCAGGAGATGAAAGATAATCTCCTCAGTAACCACCTGCAGTGAAGCAGCCAGATCTTGATGATAATCCGTCAAGGGCGTCTTGGGGTCACGCGTCGGGCCGAATTCCTTCTCCATGAGTTCACTGTAAAACGGTGCCACCGTCGGCGACCCGCCATCCCAACCCAGCCGGATGCCTTCCTTGTGATGTTTAAAAAAGTCCAGATTGAGTTCGTAGCCGGTCGCGGTCGGGCGAATCAGCTTACGCAACTTTTCCACATGGATCGGCTTTCCGTAGGGCGCCAGTCCCATGACTTTATACTCGTCACCGAAGTGAGGGAACCCGAGATACATCGTGAACGCACTGTAAAGCAAACCGATCGAGTGCGGGTAATAGGTCTTGTTATAAACTTTCCAGTTATTGCCCTCTCCACCCGCCATCATCGCACTCACAAAGTCGCCCATGCCGTCGATCGAAAGAATCGCAGCCTCTTGGAAGGGCGACACCGGGAAACCACTCGCGATGTGCGCCTGATGGTGCTCCACCGAGTGGAAC
>JAIYBI010000260.1 GCA_027488595.1 Opitutaceae bacterium
ACCTGCGACGAGATACGGGCGCAGGCTTAGCGAAACGTTCGCCTGAGGTTTCGACCGGGCACCGCGCCAGAAATCGGCCACCGCCAAGACGCCCATGATCGCACCCGACGCAAACGTGAAGGTCGGCCGGATGCTGCAAGCGCCGGCCATGAGCACGCCCACGGGCACATAGCCGATCCAGTCCTTCGTGGAGGCCTTTGCCATACGCTCCCACGTCGCCAGCATGGCCAGCAGAAGGCCGCCGCCGACCATCGCGCCGTTGGTGCTGATACGCGGCACCGGGACGAACCAGAACGCAAACAAGAGCACAAAACCGACGATGGCGTGCTGACCCTTGAGCCCGCGCAGGGCCCCCAGTAAAATTCCAAACGTCACCAACATGGCGAGCCCGCGATCTGGCACATGGCCGTTTCGCTCCCCGCCCACGATCATCACGATGGCCTGCAGGAGCGACTGCCCGCCAAAAGTGCCGGCACGTTGAAAACTAAAAGGCTCGATGAGCGTGCCGGTCTGCAAAATCTTCACCGGCAGCATCAGGTAACAAACGAGGTCGTCGTTTGGATCAATGTGATGAGGCCAAGCGATGGACGAAGCGAAAGCCAAGGCGGCGAGACCGCCGAGGACGAGGCCGGGAACCGTCACCCGAAAATCGGCCCAAGTCGGCGGCTTTTTCAGCAAGGACTCCACCGCGAAGCCCGCCGCCGCGACCGCACCGGCGATCACCACCAGGCTAAGCACCACGGTGACGGCCAAATGCAGCGCCATGAGCACACCGCCGATGGCGAGCACCACGGCCATGCCCCAGGCGGCCTTCAGTCCCCAGCCGAGGTCATCGAATTCACGCCGGTTCAGCGCCCGGCGCAGCAGTTCCCCGTAACCGAGAAAACTCGCGAAGATAAACAGGCTCCACCACAGGACGGGAAAATAAGCGGGATGCACGGGGAGAATTGGGAAAAGATATGAGTAGGTTAGCGGAGTCCGTCGTAAAGGGGAAAGGCTGCGGAATGCTAATCAACGGAAGCGCGGACGCGCTTCTTTGGAGTGTCCCGCGCCCTCGCGGGGCTCCGCTTTCGTCCCTGCGACTCGGCGCAGGGTTAACCAGGGTGTGTCCGGAAAACAAACCAGACCATCGCTGAATCTCTACGAGCGAGGGAGAAAAGACACTGGGCCGGCGTTGCCCTCGGCGGCATGGTCCGCTGGGGCACCTCCACCTCGGACGCCTTGGCCGAACGCCCTTTCTCCCTCGCGCTGGACCGGCCTATTCCCCTGACACACCCTGACGAGGCGGCGCACCGAGGTGCTCCGTCTAAAGCGGCGCCGGGTCGCCGCACTCCAAGGTTCCACGTCCGAGCCTTCCGGCGTGGCACGGGCATCTTGCCCGGGTTCCGTTCCGAGACCGAGGCACCCCACCTCTTCGGCACCCAGACCCATGGGCGGGACGCCCATGCCACCTCACGACCCCGCCGCACGGTCGGTCCCTACCTTGGATCCGTGTCTATCCGTGTGAATCCCCGCTTAAAAATCATCCGCGCCCAGCCGCGCAATCCGCGGTTAAAATCACCGATCGCGCCTCCTTATTCCTGCGGGCGTTCGTTGAGACCGAGGTAGCTGAAGATGAGGCTGAACAGAATGGTTTGAAACCCGATCGAAGCGAGCGTGCGGCCGGCGATCACGGTGCGCGTGGCGTCTTGCGGATCAAGGTCGCCGTAACCTTTGGCCGCCCAACCCATCAAAACCGAGGCGATCACCACGAAACCCGCGATCAACACAAGGCCGCCACCGATCAGACCTTTTTCCAGAGTAAAAACCTTAAACGCCCGCGTAAGCCCGCCGCTCGGTGGCAGCAGGCCGTGCGTGAACGCATAGATGCGCGCAAAACAGGCGAAGAGGATCATCTGGTAACCGAAGAGAAAAACGAGACCGGCGACTTCAAGGGTATTGAGGTCGAAGTTGACGCCGCCGGCGATGATCGGCCCGGCCAGCAAACGCAGGAAGGCCACGCCGCCGACCAGGAGTGTAAGGATTCCCGGATACAGAAGCAGCCACTTGGGGGAAAACAGCAGCATGAAACGCAGGTGACGCCAGCCATCGCGCCAGCTGCGCAGGTGCGGCGGGCGGGAACGGCCGTCTTTATGCAGTGTGATAGGGACCTCGAGAATCTTGAGTTTAAGCAGCGAGGCTTTGATCACCATCTCGGAGGCGAACTCCATGCCAGTGGTGCGCAGGTCCATCTTCACGAACGCGGCCTTGGTGAGGCCGCGCAGGCCGCAGTGAAAATCCTGGCTGGGGCACTTGAAAAGCAGGCGGCCGATGAAAGTGAGCACGGGGTTGCCGATCCACTGGTGTTTCCAAGGCATCGCCTTGGGCATGATGGTGCCGCCGCCGCGCGGCATGCGGCAACCCATCACGAGGTCTGCGCCGGCGCGGAGTTTTTCGATGAAGGGCGTGATTTTTGAGAAATCGTAGCTCAGGTCGGCGTCGCCCATGATGAGGAAGCGGCCCCGGGCGGCGCTCATGCCGCCGCGAAGCGCGTTGCCGTAGCCGCGCGCCGAGATGGGCACGACGCGGGCGCCGAGTTTGGCGGCGATCTCCTGCGAGCCGTCGGTGCTGCCGTTGTCGGCGATGAGAATCTCGCCCTCGACCCCGGCGGCGGCGAGACCGGCGCGCGCGGCGGCGATGCAGCCGGCGAGGGTCTCCGCCTCGTTCAGGCAGGGCATCAACAGGGTGACTTCGGGGGTCTCGTCTGAAGTTTGGGGCACGTTCATCTTGCCTTCAAAACGAAGAGCGCAGCGATGCAGGCAACGCCAAAAACCAAGTCGTCGGGGCTGCCCCTGAAGGAGCGGACGCATGAATGCGCTTCTGAGCACTCCGGTGTCGGCCCAAGTGGTGGCGAAGCTTGTTTCAGAGAACCCGGCCGGTGGTCACGTCCGTAGCGAGGGCCAGGGCCTTTCCGGTTGGCGTTCAACTTCACCGGATCACCGCGCCGTGATCCAGACCTTCTCCGCCTGAAAGGAGGCCGCCATCTCCGTGGCCTGGCGGCGGCGCTCCTCGTTGGAGGCGATCCGCCCGCTGGCCACGTCGCGGGCGAGTTGCAAAGCGGCCGGGAAATCCCCGAGCGCGGCCTGACAGGCGGCGCGGGTGAGCGCGAGCATGGCGGGGTCATTGGGCAGCCGGTCCAGCCGGTCGCAACAGGTCAGCGCAAAATGCGGGTCGCGGGATTCGGGAGTAGGCAGGGTGGCCAGCACCCATGCCACGTTGTGCAGGGTCTGCGAGCTGGTATCGGGAAACTCAGCGGTGCGGCGCAGGACCTTGGCCAGCAGGGGCCATTGACCGACCTTGCCGAGCTCGCTCGCGACCTGCCCGGCGAGCGCGGCCCGGGTCTCGGCGTTCGCATCGGGAAGCGCGTTGAGCAACTGCTCCACGGCTTCGTCGTAACGCCGCTGGGAAAGGTAAAGATTCACCAGCTCAACCATCACCAAACTGCTGGCCGGCTCGGCGACGAGGATATCCTTGAAGAGTTTCTCCGCCTGATCCGGCCGTCCCTCGACGTAGCGCACGAAGCGCGCGAGGTGGAACCGTGCCTCGTTCAAGCTTTGATCGGGCGCGACCTGCAACAGGAGCACCGTCTGCTGCAAATTCTGGCTCAGCGAGTTCGCCGGGAACACCAAGGGGCGCACCCAGGCGGGGATGCGTTTGTCGGCGAGCGCGGCTTTGCCGAAGGAGTTTTGCACCGACACGCCGGGGGCGGGCACGGGATAGAGGATGTTAAAGTAGGGCTCGATGAAGTTCTCCCAATTCATCAGCGACACATGGGTGACGCCGTGTTTTTTCATAAAGGCGAGTGCCTCCGCGTCGCTCTGGGCATTGAGGCCCTCGGCACCGGCTTTGAGTCCGTCTACATTTTCCCAATACAGGGTGCCGATGGTGCGGAAGCCGCCCAACGCAGCCAACATGCAGGAGCTGTTGGGGCTGCTGAGCAACACCACCGGCTTGCCGCCCGCGCTGTCGAGGATGGTTCGCGCGATCTGGCGATGGAGCATCGCGATTCCCTGCCCGAAAGAGAGCGTCTGTGGATTTCGATACTGCGCCCAAGCGGAGCCAATGTTGCCCTGAAACGAAGGTCCGACGAACTGATAACCAAAGACGAGCAGCGCCGGTATGGCCAGCATCCGGCACCAAAGCGCCTTCGGCACAATCCGCCAAAACTGCGGAATCACGATCCCGGCAAGGGCGATGTAGAGCGGCCCTGCGAGCATGCCCCAGCGCACCTGATACAATTGAAGGCCGGTGATCAACAGGATCGGCACGGGCAGAAAAATCAGCACTGCTTTCGTGCCGGTGCCGACACGGCGCAAAGCGACCAAAACCCCGGCGAGCAACACAAGCACCGGGAACCATCCCAATGTCGCGAACCACGAAGATCCGCCCAGTTTTATCACCATGGAAAGCGAGAGGAGCTCGCGGATGTTTTTCCAAAGTCCGGCCATGAAAGGATCGAACGGGATGTAAACAGCGGTGCCCCCCGCCGCGACAACCAGAGGAAGAACCGCGCAGGCCGCCAAGGGCCAGATCAGTTTACGCCAAGGGAATGGGTTCTCCGCCTGTCCGAGCGAACAGAGCCAATGCGTAAGGTGAGCGATGATCCAACCGCCGCCCAGCCAGGCCAGGGCGTAGAGCGGATGATTGATTTCCAAACGCATTCCCATCTCCGAAGGGAAATACTCGAAAAGGTAAAAAAACACCCCGCCGCCCGCTCCCCATCCCGCCCATAAGCGCCAGAGGCCGGCATCGAAAACCAACCCCTCCCGCCGCAGCTTGCGGCCCAGAAAGGCCGCCGCCACCACCACCGCCGCTCCGATCGTTGCCAGCACGACCGCAGTCGAGATCGCGCTGATCCATAATCCCGCCGCGCCGCAGATCGCCGAGAAAATCATGCCGTGCCGCGCCTGCCGCATCGAACGAGGCAGCACAAAGTCCTCGCCCGTCTCCGCCTGCACCCAGCCCGCACCCGCCCACGCGATGCCGAAGATCATCCCTAGAATCGCGAACGCGATCAGACCGTGGTGATCCGGATACGCGGGCAAAAACCCTTCATAAAAAGTCGGCACTGAAACCATGCCGATCGCGATCACCGAGCCGCACAGCGGACCAAAGCGGCGCGCCGCCAGCGTCGTGAAAATGCCCAGCGCGAGCACGAGCAGAATCGGATTCGCCCAAATGGACATCCGGAAAATACTGTTTCGCAGCGTGTCACCGGTGGACGAGCGGTAAAGCTCGCCCAAGCCGCGCAAATACCACGCAAAGCCCGAACTCCAGTGAACCTCGCGCCCTTCAGGAGCGTTGTCGAAATCCGTATGCCGCACGCGCCACTGTCCGTTTTCCCCGACGTGTTCCGCATGGCGATTCCAGACGTAGCCGTCGTTGGCGATCTCGTGCAGAAACACCGGCATCCGCAGCTCCTTCGCGATCCCGTTGTCCGCTTGATCGCAGAGCCGAACCGTCACGGCGTCCACCAGGAACGCATTCACCAGCACCCAGAAAATACACAGCAACAGCACCGGGAAAATGTTATACCAACCGGCTGCTGCCGAGTTCGATCGCGACGGGTTTTTAGAGGGGATTTCCACAGGGCGGGCAGCGTGCTTTCACGTCCGCGAGAGAGCAAGCCTGCGCTGGGCGAGCAGGTCCAACGGGGGTTTATTCCACTTTAGCGCTGGAGCACGACCGCAGCTCTCAGGTTTCCGGTTTCACTCCTTAGGTCTCAGATTTCAGGTCTCAGGTTTCAAGTCTCAGGACTTCTGCCTCGATCCGCCCCCGCCCTTGACCCCCCACCCCCCTCAGTCTTTCACTCTTCCCTTTTCCTTCTTCGCCATGCCCACGACCTGCACCGAATACGACTTCCTCCAAATCGAGCCTCACTGGCAAAAGGTCTGGGCGGACTCCGCGTCCTTCCGCACCCCGCCCATAGACCCCTCCAAGCCGAAATACTACGTGCTGGACATGTTCCCCTATCCGTCCGGCGCCGGCCTCCATCTCGGCCACTGCGAGAACTACACTATCACCGACGTCCTCGCCCGCTACCACCGCGCCCAAGGCAAAAACGTCCTCTACCCCATCGGCTGGGACGCCTTCGG
>JAIYBI010000072.1 GCA_027488595.1 Opitutaceae bacterium
GCTGAGCCGGCGGAGCATGGCCCGCGCGGCGTCGAGGTCCGCCGGTTTGTTCAACGCGTGTCCGTCAATGAACACCGTCGTATCCGCGCCCAACACCCATGCGTCCGGATGCCGCGCCGCCACCCAGTCGGCTTTCAGCGCCGAGTTCCGCGCCACCATCACGCGCGGATCGAGCTGTGGGTCCTCGTGCTCCGTCACCTGCGCCACCACGACGTCAAAGGTCGCGCCGATTTCTGCTAGCAATTCACGTCGGCGAGGCGAGGCGGAGGCGAGGATGAGTCGGGCGTTGGCGTGCATGGTCGGGCGTAAAATGAACCTAGCCAAACGAGTTGTCAGCCGCAGGACGAGAGCCAACCTGTTCACCACAACCACCGCCCATGCGCATCGGCATCGCCCAGTTAAACCCCACCGTCGGCGATCTCGCCGGCAACACCGCCCGCCTCATCGCCGCCTACCGCGAACTCGTCGCCGCCCGCGCCGAACTCGTCGTCGCGCCGGAGCTCGCCGTCTGCGGCTACCCGCCGCGCGATCTGCTTTTCCGGCGTCGCTTCGTGGCCGACACCGAGGCCGTCACCGCCGAGCTCGCCGCCGTCGTCGGCGACGTGCCGCTGCTCGTCGGCACCATCGTCGCCAACCCCGCCGCCACCGGCCGCCGTTGTTTCAACGCCGCCGCCTTCTGCCTGCATGGCCGCGTGCAACATGTCGCCCGCAAGTGCCTCCTCCCGACCTACGATGTGTTCGACGAGGACCGCTACTTCGAACCCGCCGACGCACCGCTCGTCATCACCCATGCCGGTCGCCGCATCGGCGTGACCATCTGCGAGGACATCTGGACCAACCCCGCGCTCGGCGAGCGTCGCCTCCATCGCATCAACCCTGTCGCCCTGCTCGCCGCCCAGGGCGTTGATCTCATGGTCAATCTCTCCGCCAGCCCCTGGCACCACGGCAAGGGTGCTCTCCGCGAACAACTCGTGATTGACGCCGCCCGCCAGCTCCGCGCCCCGGTGGTTTATTGCAACGCCGTCGGCGGCAACGACGAACTCGTCTTCGATGGCCGCTCTGTAGTCGCCTCGCACGACGGCACGATCACCGCCGGCCTCGCCGCCTTCGCTGAGGAGTGCCGCGTCGTCGCCGTGCCCACCTCTGCCTCCGCCCCGCCGGCCAAGCCCGAACTCGCGCCGACCTTCCGCCAGCCGGACCTCGCCGATATCCACGCCGCCCTAGTGCTCGGCCTGCGCGACTACGCCGGCAAGAGCGGCTTTAAACGCGCCCTCGTCGCCCTCTCCGGCGGCATAGATTCCGCCCTCGTCGCCGAACTCGCCGTCGCCGCCCTCGGGGCCGAAAACGTCATTGGCGTCTCGCTGCCCTCCGCCATTTCCAGTGAGCACTCCAAAGACGACGCCCGCATCCTCGCCGCCACACTCGGCATCCGTTTCGAGACCATCGCCATCGCCGACTCCGTCGCCGCCACCGAGCGCGCCCTCGGCCCGATCTTCGCCGGCCGCGCCGCCGATGTCACCGAGGAGAACCTGCAAGCCCGCACCCGCGGCGTCATCATGATGGCGCTCTCCAATAAATTCGGCGCCCTGCTCCTCACCACCGGCAACAAGAGCGAGGTGGCGGTCGGCTATTGCACCCTCTATGGCGACATGTGCGGCGGTCTGGCCGTGATCAGTGATCTCTACAAAACCCAGGTTTACGCCCTCTGCCGCTGGATTAACCGCGACCGCGAAATCATTCCGCGCAACACCATCGAGAAACCTCCGAGCGCCGAGCTCCGCCCCGGCCAGATGGACCAAGACAGCCTGCCGCCCTACGACCTATTGGACGCCCTGCTGGCCAGCTATATCGAAGCCGGCCACGCCCGCGCCGAGCTAGTCGCGCAGGGTTTCGATCCGGCGACCGTCCGCGACATCTGCCGCAAGGTGGACCTCAACGAATACAAACGGAAACAAGCCGCCCCCGGTTTGAAAATCACCCCGCTCGCCTTCGGCGTCGGGCGCCGCATTCCCATTGTTCAAAAGTATGTCGGCTGATTGGTTTTTGTCTGCGTTGTGAGGTTTCGTCTCGCTAGGCAGTCTTGTTTTTTTGACCTTCAGTGGTCGTCGGACACTTCCTTACCGCCTGCTCATTCTGCAATCCCTACTCCCAAATCACCCCCATGAACGTTTCCTCGCTTCGCCTTCTCCCGGTTCTGTCCCTCGCTTTTCTGCTCGGCGCCTGCTCGAAATCCCCCGATGCCGCCGCCCCCGCTGCCGCCGACGCCAAAGCCGCTCCCGCAAAAATCACCATCGGCGCGATTCCCAAAGCCACCACGCACTCCTATTGGAAAGCGGCCGAGGCCGGTGCCCGCCGTGCCGCCGCCGAATTCAATGTCACCCTCGAGTGGCAGGGACCGCTCGATGACTCGAAGGTCGCCGACCAGATCGGTATTTTTAACAACCTCGCCGCCTCCGGTCTGCAGGGCATCTTGCTCTCGCCGTGCGACGACAAGGCCCTCGCTCCCCACGTCCGCACCGCTGCCAAGCGCGGTCTGCCGGTCGCCATTTTCGACTCTCCCCTCGATGCCAAACAGGGCACCGACTTCATCAACTTCACCGCGACCGACAACAAGGCCGCCGGCGCCACCGCCGCCACCACGCTTGCCGCGCTCATCGGCCCCAACCCCGTTCACGACGGCCAGGTGCTTGTGATCCGCTTCACCGAGGGCTCCGCCAGCACCCGCCTGCGTGAGGAGGGCTTCACCACCGCGCTCGCCGCCGCCCCCGGTCTGAAAATCGCCGCGCAACAGTTCACCGACGGTTCGATGGCCGGCGCCCAACGCGTCGCCGAGACGCTCCTCGGGAACTACGTTAAGAACAACAAACTCGAGCTCGCCGGCATTTTCGCCTCGAACCAGCCCACCGCCGAGGGCACCTACAACGCCCTGCGCTCCCTCCGCGACAAGGGCGTCGAGATCACCGCCAAGGTGGTCGGCTTCGACGACTCCACTCTTCTTCTCCAAGGCCTGCAAAATGGCATCGTGGACGCACTCGTCGTCCAGGACCCCGAGAAGATGGGCTACCTCGGCGTGAAGTCGCTCGTGGACCACCTCCAAGGCCGCCCGGTCGAGGCTTATGTGGACACCGGCGTGACCGTCAAAACCAAGGCCAATACCGCCGCGAAGTAATCCACCTCGCGAGCGCGGTGCGGGCGCCGCCCGAGGCCGCCCGCCTGAGTGCGCCCGCCCGCTTCGCATCGCTTCTTCGCCGTGAGTGACGTCCAACCGAATTCCGCCCCTATACTGACGGTTCGCGGCCTGACCAAGTCTTTCGGCGCCACCCAGGCGCTCAAGGGCGTGGACCTCACTCTCGCGTCGGGCGAGGTGCTCGCGCTCATCGGCGAGAACGGCGCCGGCAAGAGCACGCTGATGAAGGTGCTCTCCGGCGCGCACTCCGCCGACTCCGGCGAGATGACACTGGAGGGCGCACCTTATCGCCCTTCCGGCCCGCTCCACGCCCGCGGCCTCGGAGTTTGCATGATTTACCAGGAGCTCGCTCTGGCCACTCACCTGAGCGCGATGGAAAATATTCTGTTGGGCATCGAACCGACCTGGGGGCCTTTTATGAATTGGCGCGAAACCCGCGCCATCGCCCGCAGCGCCTTGGACGAGGTCGGTTTGAGCGGGCTCGATCCCGCCGCCATCGTCGGAGACCTTTCGATCGCCGAGCAGCAACTGGTTGAAATCGCCCGCGCCGTCGCCGTCGGTTGCAAGGTGCTCGTGCTCGACGAGCCCACCAGCTCACTCACTCAGAAGGACGTGCAGGCGCTGTTCGCGCTGGTGCGGCGGCTCCGCGCCAAAGGCGTGGCCATCGTTTACATCAGCCACGCCCTCGAGGAGATCGAGGCCCTTTGTGATCGTTTCACCGTAATGCGTGACGGCGAGACGGTCGGCCACGGAAAGGTCGGTGAGGTGCCGGTCGGCCGCATCATCGCCATGATGGTGGGTCGTGAGGTCGCCGACCTTTACCCTCGTTCGCCCCGCCTCGCCGCCGACCCCATCTTGGAGATTCGCGCGCTCGCCGGGCAAAAGTTTCCCAAGTCCGCCGGCTTCGTTCTCCGTCGCGGCGAAGTCGTCGGCATCGCCGGTCTCATCGGCTCCGGCCGCACCGAGACACTGCGCGCCCTTTTTGGTCTCGATCCGGTGCGCTCCGGCGAGATTCGTATCCACGGAAAACCTACGAAGCCCGCCGGCCCGGGCGTGCGGTGGGCCCAGGGGCTCGGACTCGTCAGCGAAGACCGCAAGACCGAGGGGCTCGCCCAAAATCTCTCCATCGCCGAGAATCTCACACTTTCCAAACTCGATGGTCTCGGGCCGTGGCGTTTCGTGCGGCCCTCCCGCCAGAACGCCGCCGCCGCGCCTTGGATCAAGGCTTTCCCGATCAAGTGCCAGGGCGGCGAGCAACCCGTCGAGGCCCTCTCGGGCGGCAATCAACAGAAGGTCGCCATCGCCCGCCTGCTCCATCACGACTGCGATGTCCTGCTGCTCGACGAGCCCACCCGCGGCATTGATGTCGGTTCGAAGGCCCAGATCTACGCGTGGATTGATAAACTCGCGCTCGGCGACCCCTCCACCGGCAAGCCGCCCAAGGCTGTGCTCGTGGTTTCCAGCTACCTGCCTGAACTCCTCGGCATCTGCGACCGCATCGCCGTCATGTCGCGCGGCGTGCTCGGAGAGGCCAAGCCCGTCGCCTCGTGGACGGAACACTCCCTCATGCTCGCCGCCACCGGTCAGGATCAACGCGGTTAAAAAAATCATCTTAAAATGTCCCAGTCCCCCGCCTCCACTCCGCTCGTTCCCGGCATTAAAAACTCGGCCCGGGTCATCGCCATGCTCGGCCGGTTGGCCACGCTCGCCGCCGTGTATGCGTTTTTCGCGTTCCTCACGCCGGGGAGCAAGGGCTTCATGTCCGACGCGAACACCCAGTTGATGTTACAGGACATCGCGGTGGTCGCGATGGCGGCCATCGGCATGACCATCATCATCATCGCCGGCGGCATAGACCTTTCCGCGGGTTCCTCCATCGCCCTCGCGATGATTACCACGGCCTACGTGCTCAACCTCGGTCCCGCCGAGGCCAAGCTGGTGGTGGCCCATCCGACTCTCCTACCGCTGCTCGCGGTCGGCGCGGCCATCGCCGTTTCCGTGCTCATCGGGTTTATCAACGGTGCTCTCGTCACGTGGCTTCGTATTGTCCCCTTCATCATCACGCTCGGCACGATGCAGATGGCGCGCGGCTTGGCGAAACTCGTGGCCAACGAGCAAAACATCTACCCGCCTGAGGCCGTTCAGGATTTGTGGATCGCACGACTCCTTGATCCGTCCAAGACGGTTCTCACCTGGCCCTTCCTGCCGGTGGCGGTGTGGCTCGTCATCGGCGCGGCGATTCTGACTGCGCTTTTCCTGCGCTACACCCGGCTCGGCCGGCACATTTTTGCGGTCGGCTCGAACGAGAAG
Source organism: Opitutaceae bacterium (assembly GCA_027488595.1). Classification (GTDB taxonomy): domain Bacteria; phylum Verrucomicrobiota; class Verrucomicrobiia; order Opitutales; family Opitutaceae; genus IMCC26134_A. Next base: position 5,498 of record JAIYBI010000072.1, read on the forward strand.
ACGGCCGTGCTATGCGGCGTGCCGGTCAATCGCACCAAGATCATCGTTTACATGATCGGCGGTTTCTTCAGCGGCCTGGCCGGCGTCCTGTTCTTCGCGCGTCTTGGTGCCATCGGCCAGCCGACCGAGGCCATCGGGTTCGAATTGTTTGTTATCGCGGCGGCCGTCATCGGCGGCGCGAGCCTGCTCGGCGGACGCGGCACCATCCTCGGCACCATGATCGGCGCGCTCATCATCACCATCCTGCGCAACGGCGGGGTCAAGATGGGCTGGCCCCAGTATACCCAGGAGATCGTGATGGGCGCGGTGATCATCATCGCCGTGGCGATTGATAATCTGCGCACGGCGCGTAAATCGTAACGCGTCCCTTGGCCCTCAAAAGGCGTGATTGTTACAATTCAGCGTGGAGACCCCGAGGCCTTCGCGAAACGGCTTGCCTGCCTTGGGTGCGCCGACGAATGTCCGCCTGCCCGTGCACTTCGCCCGGGAGTATCTATCTTCGCTTAACACTGATCGCCGGCTTGATTTAGCTAGCTCTCCCGCATGGACGAGACCCCTCCGCAAACGCCCGACAACGGGCTCAACAAGCTCGATTTATCGCAGCTTCAAAGCTTCAGTTTCGGGACCTCTTGGGTTCAGGAAAAACCTGCCCAAGGCGGCGCGCCGCGCGGCGACCGTGAGCGCCGCGATGATCGGCCCCGTCGTGAAGGCGATGCGCCCCCGCGTCGTGATCGTCGCGATTTCAAGCGCCCTGCCGGCGGCCCCGGCCCTTCTTCAGACAGTGGTGCCCCTGCCGCTCCCGCTCCGTCGGGTGCCCCCGCTTTTGCACCTCGTGGTGACCGTCCCGCCGGCCCAGGCGGTCCCGGCCGTCCCGAGGGTGGTGCTCCTCGTGGCGATCGTCCTCGTTTCGAAGGACGTGGCGACCCGCGCGGCCCCCGCCGCGATTTCCGCGATGGTCCCGGCGGTCCCGGTGGCCAAGGCGGCGGACGGCCTGATTTCCGCGGTCCGCCGCGCGAGCCGGCCGGCCCCTACATCAGCCCTTTCTTTGGCGTTACCTTCTATCCCGAGGATCAGAGTTTCAGCGCGCTCGCCCAGGCCATCCGCAAATCCTGCCGCACCTTCGAGCTGTTCTACATCGCGAAATCGGTGGTGGATAAAAACGACCGTTACGTCGCCGTCGTGCAGCGCCTCGATCCGAACGCCCGTCCCGGCGAGGCAGCTCCGGCTCAGCCGACGGCTAAGCCCGCGCCCTTCTTTATCTCGGTGCCGGATGGCATTCCCTTCGATAACGAGGAAGCGGCGATTAATCACGTGATGGAAAAACACCTCGGTTCATTCTTCGACGTTTCCGATGTCGAGATAGACGCGCCGAAGGGTAATTTCCAGGTGATCAACCGCTGCCCGATCACCGGCACCTTGCTTGCGCCGCCGAATTATCACCGCTATCTGCAAATCCTCCAGCAGCACCATGCGGCCAACGTTCGCATCCCCTTCGAGGCCTACAAGGCCAAGGTCGAGTCCGTGCGCGAGCCCGAGTTGATCGCCCAGTGGCTGGAAACGATGAAGAAGACCACGCGTTACACCGTGAAGTCCGCTGCACCTGCCGCCGTCGCTGCGCCTTCCGCCGCGCCCACAGCGGAGCCGTCCGCCGAGTCCGCGCCGGAGGCATTCACTGAGCCGGCCGCTGATGCGCCCGCCGCTGCCGCGGCCGAGGCCCCCGTCGCCGCCGAGCCCGCCGCACCTGCGATCTACTTCGATTCAATCGAGGATGCCCGCCAGTATCTCCTCAACACCGCGCGCGAAAAAATCGTGCGCTCGGTCGAGCAGTTGCGTTTCCCGGGCCGTATCCTGGAGACACTCCCTGCCGGCAGCGAAATCCGCCGGGCGGTCGAAGGCGCAGTCGAGCGCCAGCGTCGCTTCCCGCTCGATACCGCCAACGCGCTGCGCGGTCGCCTGCGTCGCGAGAGCTTTACGATCTTCAAGAAGGGCTCGAAGGGCATCAGCTACGTTTGCGCTGTAAAGCGCCGTTTCCGTGTCGCCGGCCAGGCCTTTTCCGACTCGCTCAGCGCTCTCATCAACTTCATCGAGACGCACCCGATGGTGAAGGAAAGCGAGTTGCCCGCCAAGTTACTCGGCATTAACCCGACGCCCGCTCCGATCGAGGGTGCCGCTCCGGCGGTGATTTCGCCCGAGGATCAGGCCAAGCTGCTCAAGCTGAAAGGCGATCTGCGCTACTTGGTGAAAGAGGGCTACATCACCGAGTTCGTGGACGGCAGCCTCTTCACTCCGGCTCCGATGGTGGAGTCGAAGAAGCGCCAGATCGAGGCGACCGATGTTGACCCCGATAACTTCCCCGAGGCCCCCGCCCCCAAGGTTGCCGAGGTCGCTGAGCCCGTCGCCGCTGAACCCGTCGCCGAGCCGGTTGCCGAGCCGGTCACAGAACCGGTCGCAGACGCC
>JAIYBI010000297.1 GCA_027488595.1 Opitutaceae bacterium
CGTTGCCAGGCGTGTCGTGCGTTCCGCCCGACCAGTAAATCGCCATGCGTCCGCGCAGAAAATCACCCGATGTCTTCACCTCCAGATCGGGGCGCGCTCCGCTGCGCCACACACAGAGACCGGCTGCCACCACAACGGCGGGATCCTGCCAACCCACACCGAGGTCGAGCTCGGCCGTGACGCCGTTTTTGCCATTGAGCAAGGCCCACGCACCGCTGCCACCGAGACCGGCGTTGCGCTCATAAGTCCAGCTCCGCAGCGAGACGGTCGGCGAGATCGCGCAGTTCACCACGTAAGTTCCGGGGCGGGCAAAGCGCGGCACGTCCAGCCACCCGCCGCCAAAATCCACCCGCAAGGGCGCGACGGCCGGAGCCTTGATCCATCGCACAATCTCGCTCGTGGAAATCGGCGCGAACTGCGGCGGCGTCTTGGGCAACACCACATACTCCGCACCGACCTCGGCGCAGAGCGCCTTCTTTAATGGCGAGTATTTATCGTCCTCCGTGACCGCAAGAATCTGCGGACGGATGCGCAAAAAGTCTTCGCGAAAATCAATTCCCTCCTCGGTTCCGCGCCCTACCACCACGTCGTCCACGCAGCCGAGCGCGGCGATCAAAGCCTGCTTGTGATCGTCGGGCAGGGAGCTGCGGCGTTGCTTGTGAATCCAGAGGACTTCGCTCGACGCGAAGCTCACCGTCAGGTGGTCGCCCAGCGCGCGGGCCTCGCGAAAAAACTGCACGTGACCCGCATGGACGATGTCATAGCAACCGGAAACAAATACACGAATCATGCCGCCCACGTTTGCACCACCCAAGGAGAGGTCGAGCCCATTGCGAATACCCGCCGGAGTTTTTCCCCTCGCGTTTGCCTTTGCGGCGATAGCCTATCGCCCATGCCTTTTTCAAAACTTGGTCTCCATACCAGCCTTCTCCGCGCCGTCGAAGCCAAGGGTTACACCACGCCTTCTCCCGTCCAGGAGCAGGCCATTCCCGTCGTCCTTTCCGGCCGCGATCTCATTGCCTCCGCCCAGACCGGCACCGGCAAAACCGCCGCCTTTGCGCTCCCGATTCTCAACCGCCTCGGCCCGCACAAAGCCGGCGGCCCTCGCGTGCTCGTGCTCGAGCCCACCCGTGAACTCGCCGCCCAGGTGGACGAGGCGTTCATGGAGTTCGGCAAGTTCACCGACTCCCGCCGCGCCCTCCTTCACGGCGGCGTCGGCTACGGCAAACAACGCTCCGATATCCGCGCCGGTGCCGACATCGTCGTCGCCACCGTGGGCCGCCTGATGGACTTCCTCCAAGAGCGCGAAGTGCGCCTCGACAAGATCGAGATCCTCGTCCTCGACGAGGTGGACCGCATGTTGGATATGGGCTTCATCAACGACGTTAAAAAAATCGTGGCGATGTGCCCCAAGGTCCGGCAGACCCTGTTCTTCTCCGCCACCGTGCCGCCCGAGATCGAGGCCGTCGCTCGCTTCGCCCTCAAAGACCCCGTCCGCATCAGCATCGGCCGCCAGCGTTCGGTCAACGAGAGCGTCACCCACGCCATCTATCCGGTGCCGATGCACCTCAAGTTCACCCTCCTGCTCGCGCTGCTCGAGAAGACCGATTTCCACAGCGTCATCGTTTTCACCCGCACCAAGCATGGTGCCGACAAGATCGCCAAAAAGCTCAAGGCCGAGAAGCACTCCGTCGCCGTCCTTCACGGCAATCGCAGCCAAGGCCAGCGCAAAGACGCCCTCACCGGCTTCAAAGAGGGCCGCTACGAAGTGATGGTCGCCACCGACATCGCCGCGCGCGGCCTCGACGTTCAGGGCGTCACCCATGTTATCAACTTCGACATCCCCGGCACGCCCGACGACTACGTTCATCGCATCGGCCGCACCGGCCGCGCCGCCGCCGAAGGCGACGCCTTCACCCTCGTCTCGCCCGACCAGACCGGCGAAGTCCGCGCCATTGAGAAATTCATCAACGCGAAGATTCCGCAGCTCTACCTCGAAGGCTTCGACTACAAAGCCAAAGTCGCCGCGCCGGTCGCGGGTGAGCAGGACGAAAACCGTCGCCCCCGCTTCGGCGGCGGTGGCCGCGGCCCCAGCCGTCCTCCCGGCGCAGGCAACGCGCCGCAAGCCGGCGGCCGCTTCGCCGCGCACGGTGCGCCGCGCCCATCATCACCGCCCCGCCGCGCCGACCACCACGAACCCCGCGCCCCGCTGCCCGGCACGACCGGCGGCAAAGGCAGCGGCGGCCAGCAGCACAACAAAGACCGCGTGCCCGACCCCCTCGTCCAAAAAGGCCGCCCCGGCGCCCACTGGCAGACCCGCAACAGCGGCCGCCGCTGAGCCAGGGTCAGTTCACTTGCCCCCGCGCCGCGTCGCCTCGGCATCCCGCCACGGCTTGGGAGAGATGCCGCGTGCACGCTTAAATGCATTCGAGAAATGAAACGCGGACGAAAAACCCAGCATCTCCGCGATCTCCTTCGCCGATAGTTCCGTGTTGGCCAGCAAATCCGCCGCCCTTCGCAACCGGGCCTCGGCATGAAACGCCCGAGGCCCAATTCCGCATTCCCGGCGAAAAGCCTGCCGAAAGTGCGAGCCGCCCAAGCCCGCCGCCGCCGCCGCCGCTCGCGCATCGAAGGGCCGGGCGCACTCCTCCATGAGGAACCCGCGCGCGCGCTCCAACCGCTCGGCCACACTAGGCTTGCCCGTGTCGGATCGCGCCGCCGTTTCGCATAGTCGGCTTAACAGATGAAGCGCGAGCGTCGCCGCCGAATCGCGGGCACTTCCCGCCGGCCGACCGGCGAGGAGGTGGAGGCGGACGAATAGCTGCGTGATCTCCGCCGGGTCGGACGGCGTGATCAATGGACGGGCGGGCGAAATCAAGCCTTCCGCCAATGCCTGGTCGAACGCCCGGCCACGACACTCGATCCAGTGTTCGGTCCAGCCGATCTCCGGCTCGGGAGCGTAGCGATGCCACACGCCGGGGAAGAGACCGAACACCGCTCCACCCTCGACCCGAAGAGGCGCGCCGGGCCGGCCTGATTCCAGCACCCCCGCACCCTCTGCGATAAAAACGATCTGGAAACTTTGCAGGATGCGTCCGCGCTCCCAGTCGAACTGATGATCGTCAGGGTGCCGCTCCGGAGGATAGGCGCGGCCTGAAAATATCCGTGTATAACCGATCGCCCCCAGCTCACAGCCCCAGATCCGACTTCGGGGCGATGCGGGGAAATAGCGGAAATAGTCTTTCATCGAAGTGACTTCGTTCGGTGTATTCAGCCAGGAACTTTCGGCGGTCCTGTCAGCAATGCCATGAGCGAACGGGCTGCGTCAACGGTGTGTCGTTTCGTGTATGCTTTGTGACATTGCAGGCATTCCAGCATGAGCCCGCGCATAGTAACCTACCGCCCCCTACCCTATGAAAAACGTTAAAATTGGTCTCTTCGGCATTGGCCTCGACACGTATTGGCCCCAGTTCGCCGGCCTCGAAGCCCGGCTGCGTGGCTACGTTGAGATCGTGGCCGGTCGCCTTGCCCGCCCTGGCGTCGAGATCGTGAACCTCGGCCTGATCGA
>JAIYBI010000554.1 GCA_027488595.1 Opitutaceae bacterium
AGGCCGATCTCAACATCATCGTTCCCAATGTTCAGGTTGGTCTGATTCCCCAGCTTTTGCGGGAACGAGGCATCAACCTGCACAACGAACTCCGACGGGCACTCGAAAAGTTGACCCGAGAACTTAACGAGGAACGTGTCACCGAGGGAACCCTGCCGATCCCAATCATCACACGCCATCGTCGCTTTCCTCGCTTGGTTCAAAAGCTCGCCGATAAAGCGAAGGAACTCGGAATCACCGCTCCCAAGAAAGAGAACATCGCCGCAATTTTCGCAGCTCTTGGTGCCGCAGTCGGTCGTGCCAAACTCGAAGGCGAACGACTCGTGTTTCCTGCACGTCGGAAACAGGGACGGAGGCGGTTCCAATCGCTTGAAAAGGTCATCACGGAAATCCGCTCACTTTTCACGGCCGAAAAGAAATCGGTCCTTGTGCCCGTTCAGCCGGCTCAACGGGGGGCGAAAATCCTGCCTTCTGAAAGGGGCCCGGAAGTCAGCCTCTAGCAAGTTGCACCACTGTCATACCACCCGAAAACTTTACCCAAGCATACCGCTTGGGAACGTCAAAACCACCATACGACCATGAAACCCAAGAGTATAACCCAGAAAATCCACGCCCGCATCACGAAGATTGGCGTCATTCCCTCCGCATCGAAAATTCGTCGCGTCCTCGAAGCGGCAGCAAAGAGCAGTGACATTGCCAAAGAGATCGACGCCCTGACCGATGAGGCAGTCTTCGCCGCCTCCCGCACACCACCGCGCAAAAAGCCTGTAGGCGTTAAACCGGAACCATCCGTTGTCGAAGGAGGGAACTCCAATGCCTAAGTCCACACGACCATCTCCACACTCGTTCCGTTGCAGCGACGAGACATACAAGAAACTACAAGATATCCGCATAAAATACGGGGTCTCCGAGTCTGAGGCTATCTGCATCGCGATCGACATCGCCACCACTGGTAAGCAACCCGTGACCGTGCGCCCCGCGCACGCCGATGTAGAGAAACTTCGCACGGCGCTGAAGGTCGTCGAGAAATTTGCGACGGAGCTAAAGCTGGCGCGCACAGCGAAGTGGCTGGAGTGCTTCTCGGCTGAAGAGAAGCGCACCCACATCGCGGCCGCCGAGGCTCGGCTAGCCACGCTAATCGACGTGGCGCAGGCCGAGGCAGCCGCCATCCGTGTTCTGCTGAACGCGAACGGCGTGAACCACGCAGTCGACGTCGTCGCGCTCAAGGAGTCCGTCGCGTTCATACGCGCCGAGGTTCAACGCCTTGCCCCGGATAAGAACGGCCCCGAATCCTTCCGCCAGTTTGCGCTCCTTTCGCGCCTTCTGAGCTTCCTCGGGCTCATCGGGCTGGGGGGTTATGATGATGTGGAACCTAAGGAGTAGAGATGATACTCCCACGTTATCTCGGCAGTCCTCACTGCGAGATCAACTCCAGCGCACCGAAAACCAAAATCCGGTCTCTCATTGCGAGACCGGATTTTTGCAATGCGGAAACGGAACACATCAAAATTCAAATCCAGGTATCCGCGAACCGCACGAATATCTGAGTAGATGTCCATCGGATAGAGGAAGAGAGAAAATGGCGCCGTCCCGCCATAAGGCATCACGCGGTTCTACGCCGCAGTCACCGCCACCGAACCCCGGCGCACTCAAAACGAAACCTCACATTCGATGCAATCGGCACGACCAGAATAAGTCTCACATGCTACTATTCTAAGACACCGGACGCGGCGACCGTGTTCACCCAGAGCGTCGAGCGATACTCGATGCGCCGTCACAACCCGATCTCCACGTTACCGTCTACCTCGGCCTCGTCGTTATATCATAAACCGGTCCTTTCATGGACGTGAACACGCCCGTGTGATTTGGCTAAGTGAACCCCCCAACCCACCCCATGAAAAGGACTACCCTCGCCTGTTTCTTGGCCGTGCTTTGTATGCACGCCCGCGCCGCCACCTACTACGTCGCAACCGACGGAGACGACCTCAACCCCGGCACTAGCCTCGTCTCCCCCTTTCGCACCATCCAGCGCGCGGCCCTTCTTTCCACCGCCGGCGACACGGTGCTCGTTCGCGGCGGCGTGTATCGCGAGACCGTCACTCCCGCCAATTCCGGCGCCTCGGGGCAGCCGATCACTTTCCAGAATTACAACGGCGAGGCCGTTGTAATCTCTGGCACCGACGTGGTGTCCGGATGGTCGCTCGACACCGGCGCCGTTTATCGCGCCATAAAGCCCGCCTTCGCCTCGACGCTAAACCAATCCGAGCAGGTGTTTGTGGACGGCCGTATGATGTTCCAGGCGCGCTGGCCCAACACCCACTCCCTCGACGTCAGCCAGCCGGTCAAGGCCGTCACCGAATCGTGCGGCGCGCTTTCCACCGTGAACGCCGGACTGCGTTCCCAAGTGCAGACCATCACCTTCACCGACAACGAACTCCCCGCGGGCTTGGACCTCACCGGGGCCAAGATCTACTGCCAACCCGCAACCACTACTTGGTCTTGGCCCGGCACCGGCGCTGTCGTTTCCCGCGCCGGCCAATCGCTCACCGTCTCCGGCTTCAACCTGGGCTACAAGGACGGCTCGAACACCTGGGAGCAGCAATCGCGCTACTTCCTGTATGGGAAACGCGAGCTTCTTGATGCCAACGGTGAGTGGCATTACGACGCCACGGGCCAGATCCTCTATCTCCGTTTCCCAGACGGCGGCGCGCCCGCCTCCCGCCTCGTCGAGGCCAAGGCCCGCGACTACGGCTTCGTGCTCGAAAACCGCAGCAATATCATGCTTCGCGGACTCCGCTTTTTCGCCTGCACCGTCACCACAGATATCTACGCGGGCAGCGGCAGCCAATACGGCGGCCTCGCCTCCGATGCCATCACGGGAGCCCCCGGAGAGTATTATCGTTCGCCTTGGAGCATGTTCACCGGCCCCGGTGCCGGCGGCGACAAGATGCTCGCCCTCGCCTCCTCTATCACCCTCGAAGGCATCGTGGCCCTCTACCCATCCCACTATGACAACGTCGGCGGCCACATGCTTAACCAGTGGTCCCAGTGTAGCGGCCTCATCCTCGGCGGCACCGACATCACCGTGCGCGACAGCGTCGTTCGATACAGCGCGGGCAACGGCATTTCCCTCATGGGCGTGCGCGCGAAGGCCCTTAACAACCTCGTTCTCGACACCAACTACATGTCCACCGACTGCGCCGCAATCCACCAGGGAATCCAGACGCGCAACCAAGAACACGAGATCGCCAACAACACCATCGTCCGCACCGGTCGCAGCGGCATCAACCCCGTCCTTTACGAAGCCCATCGGTTCCTCGCCACCGGCCAGCGCAACCTCACCC
>JAIYBI010000166.1 GCA_027488595.1 Opitutaceae bacterium
CCGACCTGCGCGCGGCGTTTGCGGCGGCGGCGGCGGCGCCGGTGATGGTCACGATCGGCATCCCGCCGACCGAGCCCGCGACCGGTTTTGGCTATGTGCAACGCGGCGATCTCTGGCGCGAGTTTGGCGCCAAGAAAGTGTTCGCGGTGAAACGCTTTGTGGAGAAACCGAAGCTCGAAGTGGCGGAGAGTTATCTGCGTTCCGGCGATTATGTATGGAACGCGGGCATGTTCATCTGGAGCGTGCCGGTGGTGGAGAAGGCCTTCGCCGCCTACGCGCCGGAGCTCGACGCCGGGCTCGCGAAGTTGCGGGCTGCGTTGGCCAAAGGCCGCGCGCTCGGGCCGCTTTTGAAGAAGGTTTATCCCACGCTGGTAAAGATATCGGTGGACTATGCGCTGCTCGAAAAATCCACCAACGTCGTGATGCTGCCGGCGTCCTTCGATTGGGATGACGTCGGCGCGTGGCCGGCGGTGGCGAAACACTTTAAACCTGACGCGGCGGGCAACGTGGGCCGCGGCGAGGTCATCGTCGAGCAGGGCGGCGGCAACATCGTGTTCAGCGAGGGCGGGCACGTCGTGACGCTTCTCGGCGTGGATGACCTTGTGGTGGTGCACACCAAGGACGCCACCCTCGTGATGCCCAAGGCCAAGGCGCAGGACATCAAGGCGCTGCTGAAGCGCGTCGCCGAGCGCAAGGACGCCGCGAAGCTGCTCTGAGCGTCCCAACCACCCTGCCCTGCCGCAACACGCAGATGAGGTTTCTGGGTATTGATTACGGCACGCGCCGGATCGGGCTCGCGATCGGTGATGAGCTTGGCGTGGCCACGCCCATCCCGGCCTTGGTTGAGCCCGATCTCGCGGCGCGCCGGCTCGCGCTGGCGGCGGTGGTGAAGCAGCGGCGGATTGACGAGATCGTGATCGGCTATCCGCTCAACATGGACGGCACCGCCGGCTACAAAGCCAAGGAGACCGATGTCGTGGCAGAGCAACTACGCGCCGAGTTCGGACTGCCGGTGCACCTGGTGGACGAGCGGCTGACCTCGCACATCGCCGAGCAGGGCATGAACCAAAAACAACTCCGCGAAATCCGCGCCAAGGGTATCGTGGATTCGCGCGCGGCGGCGGTGATTTTGCAGGACTATCTCGACCAGCGTTTCCCGCCCGGTCTGGTGCAGCCACCCGAGGCGTGAGGCCGTGATGACGATGAGCACGGACCTATCACCCGACACGCCTGCAAGCACCCGCTGGAAATGCCGCGTTGCCTACGACGGCACTTCGTTTTCCGGCTGGCAGAGCCAGACTGATCGCAACGCGGTGCAGGATCACCTCGAGCGCAGGCTGGCGGAGCTTTTTCAGACTGAGGTGCGGCTCCACGGCAGCGGGCGCACCGACGCCGGCGTGCACGCGCGCGGACAGGTTTTTCATGTGGATGCGGTGTGGCGGCACGGGCCGGAGCGTCTGCTGGCGGCGCTGCGCGGCGGACTGCCGCCGACGATCCAGGTGCAGAGGGCGGAGGTGGTGGACACGGCGTTCCACGCACGGTTTTCGGCCACGGGAAAAATCTATCATTACTCGCTGCAGCACGGCGACTGGGCGGACCCGTTTACCCACGCCTACACCTGGTCCATCCCGCGTCCGCTGGACGTGGCGGCGATGCGGACGGCGGCGTCGGTGCTGGTCGGGCGGCACGATTTCCGTGCCTTCAGCGCCTTCGGTGGCGAGGAGCGGGAGAGCACGGTGCGCACGCTGTCGCGGCTGGACCTGATCGAAGACGGCCCGCGCCTGCGCATCGAGGCGGAGGCAGAGGGCTTTCTTTATAAAATGGTGCGCAGTCTCGTCGGCGCGCTTGTCTATGCCGGCCAAGGCAAACTCACGCCGGCGCGTATTCAGGAGCTGCTCGTGGCCCGCGAACGCACGGCGGAGGTCGAGACGGCCCCGCCGCAGGGGCTTTGTCTGATGCAGGTCCACTATCCCGCGCCATGGAACCGGTGAGCGGAGAGGATTCTTCACTTGGTGTTGTGAGTAGCGGGGAGCGCCAGCGACCCGAGTCCGAGACCGAACCCGGGTCGCTGGCGCTCCCCGCTACACCGAAGCCCGACGGCTGGCGCGGCTTTGGGCGGGCTCTGCGCGACCTGGTGTTTCCGCCTTCGTGTGTGCATTGCGGAGGCCTGGTGGAGACGAGTCCGCTGCGCCATGTGTGCGCGGCCTGCGAACCGCTCATCGTGCGGGTGGAGTCGCCGCATTGCCCGTGTTGCGGACACCCGTTTTTTGGTGACACCGAGGGCGAGCGGCTCTGCGTGCACTGCGAGGGCTTAAGGCCGGAGTTTGGCGAAGGGAAGACGGCGGTGTTGTTCAAGGGGCCGGCGCGCGCGCTTGTCCATGCGCTCAAATACCGCCACGGCCTGCACGTGCTTGAGGACATTGCGACGCTGGTGTCGGCGCACGCGGAGTTCGCAGCGTTCGTGCGTGGCGCGGTGCTGGTGCCGGTGCCCCTACACCCGCGCAAGCAGCGCGAGCGCGGTTACAACCAGGCGCGGTTGCTCGCCGAAACCGTGGTCAAGGCGGTGGGCGGCGAGGGCACGCGGGTCGAGGAATTGCTGTGTCGCGTCGCGGACACCCAAACGCAAACGAATCTCGACCGTGAGCAGCGGCGGGCGAACCTCAAAAACGCGTTTGCACTGGCCCCCGGCGCGGCCATTACCGAGAGCCAATCCTACATCCTTATTGATGACGTTTTCACCACTGGTTCCACTCTCAATGCCTGCGCCGGCGTGCTGCGTCGCGCGGGCGGATTGAAAGTCAACGTAGTCACCTTCGGCCACGGCTGATCGCCCGCGTTTCCCGTCCGTTCGCATTCCATTCTTTTTCAACAAAACACTTTCCGCGCCATGTCTCTATTCAGCACACCGAAGTATTCGACCCTCGTCGCCAAGAAAAAGGATATCCCCAAGGGCCTTTACACCAAGGATCCGGCTTCCGGTGAGGTGATTTTCAACGAGGAACTCCGCGCCAACCAGATGGTTGTGCCTAAGTCCGGCTACCATTTTCCCATCGGCGCACGCGCCCGGATCGAAGCCTTGTTCGATTCCGACTCGTTTAAGGAGTTCGACGCCTCGGTGAAGTCGGCCGACCCGCTCAAGTTCGTGGACTCCGCCCGCTATCCCGATCGCATCAAGAAATACGAAAAAGAAAGCGGCCTGCCCGAGGCGGTCATCTGTGGCACGGGCGAGATCCACGGCATCAAGGTCTCGGTCGCGGTCATGGATTTCCGCTTCTGCGGCGGCGCGATGGGTTCGGCGGTGGGCGAGAAAATCACCCGCGCCATCGAGCGTGCGATCGAACAAAAGACGCCCTGCATCATTTTCTCGGCCTCCGGCGGAGCGCGTATGCAGGAAGGTATTTTCTCCCTCATGCAGATGGCCAAAACCAGCGCCGCGCTGGGCCGCCTCGCCGAGGCCAAGCTCCCCTATATCTCGGTGCTGACACATCCGACGATGGGCGGAGTCACCGCCAGCTTTGCGGTGCTGGGCGACGTCAATATCGCCGAGCCCGGAGCGCTCATTGGTTTTGCCGGGGCGCGTGTGATCAAGGACACGGTGAAGCAAACCTTGCCCGCCGGTTTCCAGACCGCGGAGTTTTTGGAGAAGCACGGCTTGATTGATATGATCGTCAACCGCCTCGAACTGCGCGACACCCTCCGCAATCTTCTCTGCGCGCTGCACCTCAACAAGGCACCGGCGGCCTGAGTTTGTCCGGCGTCCGGCGTTCGTTGTCGGAAGCGTAAATGGAGATCACGATTTGAACGGCGAACCCGCTCGCGATTACGCGCAAGTGCAGGATGCCTTGTTCGCGCTGAAGGCGCGCGGGGTTTCCTTCGGCATTGATCGCATGCGCTCCTTCGCCGCCGATCTCGGCCACCCCGAGCGTGCGGTGCCGCTGATCCACGTCGCGGGCACCAACGGCAAGGGCTCGGTGGCTGCGATGGTCGCGGCTATCCTGCGCACGGCCGGGCACCGCACCGGGCTCTACACCTCGCCGCATCTGGTGCGGCTGGGCGAACGCGTGCAGGTGGACGGCGTCGCGCTGACGGATGCGGAGATCATGGCTTATACGCGTGAACTCATGCCGCTGGCGGAGCGACTGGAGGCGGCGAAACCGGATTGGGGGCCGAGCTTTTTCGAGTTCATGACGGCAATGGCGTTTTTGCAGTTCGCGCGGCGCGATTGCACGGCGGCGGTGATCGAGGTCGGGCTCGGCGGGCGGCTAGACGCCACGAACATCGTGACGCCGGAGGTGAGCGTGATAACGTCCATCGGCCTCGATCACTGCGAGCTGCTCGGGCACACGCTTGCGGCAATCGCGGGCGAGAAAGCGGGCATCATCAAACCGGGAGTTCCGGTGGTGATGGGGCGTCTGCCGCCCGAGGCGGAGGCGGTGGTCCGCGCGGTCGCGGCGGAGCGCGGTGCGGCGCTGATGAGTGTGCGGGAAGTTTTTGGTGACGACGTGGCGGGCTATCCGCACTCAGCGCTGGAGGGTGACTACCAGCACTGCAACGCGGCGACGGCGACGCTCGTCGCGCGCACGGTGGCGGCGAGGTTCGCGCTTAACGAGGCTCACATCGCGGCGGGTTTGGCCAACGTGAGCTGGCCCGGGCGCTGGCAACGCACGCGACTCGCGGATGGACGTCTCCTCGTGCTCGATGCCTCGCACAATCCCGAGGGTGCGGAGGTGTTAGACGGGTTGCTAGCGCGACTGGTGGCCGAGACGGGACGGCGGCCGGTGGCGATCACGGGCGTGCTCGGCACGGCGCGGGCGCGGCCCTTGCTGGCGGCGCTGGCGCGTCATGCGCGGGAGATCCATTTGGTGCAACCGCAGCAGGCACGGGCGAGCACGTTCGAGGAATTGGAAGCGCTGGTGCCGGCGGCGTTTTCGACAGGAGGCGGCGGATTGGCGCGCGGGACGGTCGAGGAACTTTTCCCACGCCCAGGTGTGTGCACGGCGGGCGGGCCGGAGGACGTGTTGGTGTTGACGGGGTCGATCTATCTGCTCGGCGAAGTTCTGGCGCGACTCGAACCGGAGCGCGGCGCGGGTGAGGGGCGTTTGCAGGATTTCTAGGAGTGCGGAGCCGGAAGCGGTTTGCGGCCGAAGCCCCAGCCGAAGGAGGTTTTGAGGTGCTCGGTGCCGCCGACACGCACGCCGTGAAACATCGTCTCGGCC
>JAIYBI010000151.1 GCA_027488595.1 Opitutaceae bacterium
GCTACCAGGCGCTGCTCGTGGAGGATGATGCGGCGCTGGCGCGGTTGGTGAATTACATTCACCTTAACCCCGTGAGGGCGGGCATCGTCAGTCCGGAGCAGTTGGCGGCGTTTCGGTGGAGCAGTCTGGCCGGCTATGCGCGGGGAGAACGTTTTGAGGGGTTGACGGCGGAGGATTGGCTGCGGGCGATGAGCCTGTCGGATACACCCGGGGGTTGGGCGTCCTATTTGGAGCGCTTGAGACAACTCGCGCTCGATCCGGCGGAGCAGGAGAGGCTTGGATTCGGTGCGATGTCGCGTGGCTGGGCTATAGGCACGGACGCATGGAAGAAAACAGTGGCAAAGGACCATGCGGCGCTGGCTATCAGCCCCGGTTTGGCGGCGACTGATGTGCGGGCGCTGAGAGAGGCGAGTTGGCAGGAGTGCCTCGACATGACGCTGGCCACGGCGGGGCGGACCATCGAAGAGCTGCGTGGTGCTCGTCGCTCGGCCCGTTGGAAGGTTGAGCTGGCAGTCTCGATTCGAGACTCCTGCGGGGCATCCGCGGCATGGCTCGGGGAGACCATGCATCTGGGTAAATCTGATTCGGTGCGCAGCTTGCTGAGCCGATGCAGAAACGGGAAAAATCAACGTTTCTCGGCCTGACCCCTTTTTTGGGGTAACCGGTGTGTCTCTCCTTTACGCGCCACTCGAACCACTTTACCCACTTCCGCACTATGAGTCCTTGGTCCATGCTTTTTGAGCCTGCCATCCTGTTTTTCCTGATCGGCTGCTTCGTCGCTTTCATTCGCTCGAATCTGGAGATTCCGCAACCGGTGGCAAAGTTCCTGTCGCTCTATCTGCTGATGGCGGTGGGCTTCAAGGGTGGTCAGGCCCTGGCCCAGACCGGGTTCAACCAGGCGATCGTCACCGTCATACTCATCGGTATGCTGATGGCTTTTGCGGTGCCGGCATGGAGTTATCTGATTTTGCGCCGCGGGGTGGGAGTGTTCGACGCCGCTGCGATCGCCGCCACTTATGGCTCGGTGAGCGCGGTGACTTTTACCGTGGCCACCCAGTTCGTCGCGTCGCACCAGTTGCCGACCTCAGGCGGGGCAACGGTCGCGCTCGTGTTCATGGAGTCACCGGCGATCGTCATGGCTGTGCTGCTGGCATCCTGGGCGCGGGCTCGCGAAGGGGATAAGCTGGCGGCGCGGGCCGCCACGAGTGCGACTATGGAGGCCGTAATGCCAGAGACTGTGGCCACGGAGAACAAGACGCCCGTAAGTGTGAAAGCGGTGTTGCATGAGGCGTTCACTGACGGCGCCCACCTGCTGCTGATCGGCAGTTTATTGGTCGGCGCAGTCACCGGTGAGAAAGGTGCGGAGGCCATGCAGCCATTCACCGGCGGACTTTTTAAAGGCTTTCTCGCGTTTTTCCTGCTCGAGATGGGTTTGCTGGTGGGACGGCAGTTGCGGGATTGTCGCGACGTCGGGCCTTTTCTGGTTGGTTTCGGGCTGATCATGCCGCCGCTGCACGCGATAATAGCTCTGGCGCTGGCCCGCATGGCAGGCACCTCGCTGGGCGACGCCACTTTGCTGGCCGTGCTCGCCGCCAGCGCCTCTTACATCGTGGTGCCGGCGGTGGTGCGCTACGCCATTCCGGAGGCACGGCCCAGCCGCTACTTCACCATGTCGCTGGCGATCACCTTCCCGTTTAATGTCCTGATCGGCATCCCGCTCTACTACGCTGTGGCCTGCCGGATGTGGAATTGAGCGTCGGTCGGAGTCGTCGGGGCGACCCGGGCAAGGACAGAGCGAATGGGGATGAAGCCGCGGATTCCGGGCTATCGGTAATACCAACAGACCGTGATAATCGGACTTTAGGAACCGGAGTTTTAACCACAGATTGCACAGATGAATACCGGATAAAACCCTCAGCGCCTCGACTCCGCTGCCTTCTATCCGGTTCGTATCCGTGCAATTTGTGGTTAAAGTCTGAATGTTTAGGGACGTTGGTATTACGGGTTGTGTGGGCACCCTGGTTGCAGCGCTCGTGTTTCGACTATTCGATGGTCGAGCTGGTGTTGGATTTCTTCCAGTGTGCCATGTTGATTCGCGGATGTTTGATACACTTTTGAATGCGATTGCGCGGTGGTGGCCGAAATATACGTGCCAACCCGTTGCTTGTGGATGCTGCGCCAGGAGGCCATGCGCGCGATGATCTTTTGATAAAGTTCTCGTTCCGTCGGGCTGGCCGCAGTGTTGATGTAATCCTTGAGAACGTCGCGATTTTTCGTGAAACACTCAACCACCTGGCGTTGCTTGTGAGTGTAATGTTTAGCGCCTAAAACTTCGAGTTCGGCATTCATTTTGTGCTCGGGAGTTGATAGGCCAATGATCAATCCGAAGATGTGAATCGAAGTGTTTTGCACCCCGCCCATGCCGAAATATTCAGGCAGTTTTAGACATTTCTGGATGCCTGGCCAATGGCTCGCTTTCGTCGTTTTTTCCGGATGAAAGTAGTTCGCAAACACTCGTGAAAAATGGGTAACCACCTCGCAGAGAATCTGCAATGAATGATCAATCGAGTGTCCTTTCTTTATCGAGTCCACCATTTCCAGCGCCGCCACAAACGCGTCGTTTGCGTGAGCTTCCATCACCACGTGGCCGATCATGAAGTGATCGAACGATTGCCCCGCATCTCCAGGTAACAATCGAAAGCGCGCTTCGATTTTCTGGTCTTTCAATAGTTGCGTGGAATAAGCGCTCCCAGGTGAAACCTCCGCAGACTTCCAGTTATAATAGAAGCCGATATTGGAGCATGATCCGACGTAGGAGCCGAGATGTTGCGAGATAATGATGTCGAATTTCAGCAACGGCTCGGGGTATTCCGTAGTTTCGGACCTGACGCGATGGAGAAGCCATCCCGTAACGCATTTGCAGCAAATCTGCTCATGAGTGGTGAGCGAAAAGAACTCGGCAAGAAGCTGTTCGAGCGTGAGCAACCCGGCGCATTGCAAGGAGAAGTCCGAGGTTTCCGTTGAATCAAGCCAGGCCACCAAGGAACTCAATGAGGGGCCGGAAAAATCAAAGTTCGGCACCAACTCTGGCAGGCAGAAAAACTCATTGGTAGATTTGTGTTCCATCGGCATCGCTGGGAGTCGGAAAAGAGGTCGGAGTAAAGCCAACGGGGTTCACCGCTGTTTGTTGATTACGGTTTGGCAAGGAACCAGGCGGTATGGTCCGGAGCCCTGGACACGATCTGACGTGGTCTATGACCTGACGCCGTCGCTCTTACGGAGTCGGGCCGATACTTGTTAATCAGGCGTCCGTCGAAGGAAGAGGAAGAGTAGGAAATCTGGAGGAGGATTTCTTAGTGGGCGGGGGCGGCGCCGGTGAGGTGGGGGGCGAAAAGGGCTTTGTTGGCGGCTTTGGCGTAGGCTTCCTCGGGCAGGATCTGGCCGGCTTTGAGCTGGGCCATCAGGCTGCCGTCCATCGAGATCATGCCGTCGGCGCCGCCGCCGTCTATGATGCCGCGGATGTTGGCGATCTGGCCGCTGCGGATGGTGTTGGGCAGGGCTTCGTGGGGGAGCAGGATCTCGTGCACGGCGACGCGGCCCTTTGGGATGCGTTTGCAGAGGAGCTGGGCCACCACGCCGGCGAGGCAGCCGCCGAGCATCACGCGGACCTGGTTCTGCTCCTCGGCGGGGAAGGCGTTGATGATGCGGTCAATCGTCTTGGGGGCGTTGTTGGTGTGGAGGGTGCCGAAAACGAGCATGCCCATGCTTGCGCAGGAGAGGGCGAGTTTGATGGTCTCGAGTTCGCGCATCTCGCCGAGGAGGACG
Source organism: Opitutaceae bacterium (assembly GCA_027488595.1). GTDB lineage: Bacteria > Verrucomicrobiota > Verrucomicrobiia > Opitutales > Opitutaceae > IMCC26134_A. Next base: position 3,826 of record JAIYBI010000151.1, read on the forward strand.
ATGTCGGGGTCGTGGCGCATCGCGCCTTTGAGGGCGGCGGCGAAGGAGCCGGTGTGCTCGCCGACCTCGCGGTGGACGATGACGGAGTTTTTGACCGAGTGGACGAACTCGATGGGGTCCTCGATGGTGATGATGTGTTTGCGGAGGTTGGTGTTGATGTAGTCAATCATCGCCGCGAGTGTAGTGGATTTGCCACTACCGGTGGGGCCGGTGACGACGACGAGGCCCTGTTCGAGGTGGCAGAGGCGCTTGAGGACCGGGGGGAGTTTGAGGTCTTCGAAGGTGAGGATCTTGCCGGGGATCTGGCGGAGGACGGCGGCCATGCCCCAGTGGTTGCGGAGAAAGTTGGCGCGGAAGCGGGCGAGGCCGGGGATCTCGTGGGCGAGGTCGAGGTCGTGGCGTTCGAGGTAGTCGCTCCAGCGGTGGGACGGGCAGATCTCGCGCAGGAGGGTTTCCATGCGGACGGCGTCAACGACGGAGTTGTCGAGGGGGACGAGCGCGCCGGAGAGGCGGGCCTTGGGCGGGAGGCCGACGGTGAGGTGAAGGTCGGAGCCGCCGCGTTCGAGCATGGTGCGGAGGAGTGCGTCTATGGCGGGCATGGTCGGAGGGAGAGGAAGAGGGGGAGGAGAGACCTGAGGGCTGAGACTTGAGACCTGAAACTTGAAGGCTGGGACTTGGAATCTGAGGACGGCAATCTGAGGCCGGAAGCGGGATGGCGGATCAGGGGATCTGGTTGCGGAGGGTTCGGTTGGTGATGCTGGCTTTGGCGGTGGCGGCGGGGATGCTGCCCTTTTCCCAGAGGGCGAAGACGGAGGCGTCCATGAGGCACATGCCGTCGCGGGAGCCGGTCTCCATGGTGTTGCGCAGGCCGGCGACCTTGCCTTCGCGGATGAGGTTGGCGACGGCGGGGTTGTTGACGAGGATCTCGCAGGCGAGGGCGAGGGAGCCGTCCATGGCGGGGAAGAGGCGTTGGCAGAGGATGCCGCGGAGGCTCTCGGAGACGCTGGCGCGGATCTGGGGCTGCTGGGCGGCGGGGAAGGCGTCGAGGAGGCGGTTCAACGTGGTGGCGGCATCGCTGGTGTGCATGGTGCCGATGACGAGGTGGCCGGTCTCGGCGGCGGTGAGGGCGATCTCGACGGTCTCGAGATCGCGGAGTTCGCCGATGACGATGATGTCGGGGTCTTCGCGGAGGGCGCCTTTGAGGGCGGTGGCGAAGCTGCGGGTGTGGAGGCCGACCTCGCGCTGGGTGACGTTGCAGCCGGCGGCGGGTTGGACGACCTCGATGGGGTCCTCGACGGTGATGATGTGGTCCTCGCGGGACTCGTTGAGGAGGGCGACCAGCGAGGCGAGGGTGGTGGTCTTGCCGGCGCCGACGGGGCCGGTGACGAGAATGAGGCCGTTGTGGTAGGAGAGGAGTTTCTCGATGGTGGGGATGTGGCGGCCGTAGCCGAGTTGCGCCAGGGTGCGGGCGGTGCCGGGGACGATGCGGTAGGAGCCGGCGATGCCGCCCTTGTGCGTCATCAGGTTGACGCGGTAGCGCTGGGAAGGACCGACGGCGAGGGCGAAGTCGAGGTCCTTGGTGTCGAGGAACGTGGCGCGTTGGGCGGGGTTGAGGAGGGCGAGGTTGAGGCGGCGCGCGAGCTCGGGGGTGAGGGGAGTTTGGTGAATATCGTTAAAGGTGCGATTTTTGCGGATAAAGGGGCGGAAACCGGCGGAGAGGTGAAGATCGCTGGCACCCGAGGCGGCGGCGGCTGCGAGCAGACCGCGGAGGCCGTCGGCGAGTTCGGCGTCGTTGAGCGATTCGGCGCGGTCGAAATTGAGGGCGGCGGGAGGGCCGGAGGGGCGTGAGCCGGAGGAAGGGGCGGGAGGAGAAGTCGGCTGGCTGTAGGAGCCGGGCAGGGGGAAGGGCGCGGAGGTGGGCGGGCCGGAGGCGGCCTTGGATTCGGCGAGGTCGAGCAGTTCCTCGAGGGCGGTGACGTCGGTGACGTAGTGCTGGTCAATGAGGTGCTGCGCGAAATCTATCAGGGAGGCGTTGGGGGGCAGGGCGGCGAGAGCGGCCTGGGCGTGGACGAGGGTGAAGAGATTCTTGGCGATGCCGAGCCGGGCGAACCAAAGGATATCGGGGGACATGGTGGGTGGAGGAAGGCGGAGAGACCTGAAGGCTGAGACCTGAGACCTGAGGTGCGGAGGACGAGGTGGAGAACGACGATGAGGGAGATGGGGCTGTAGCAGAAAGTGGGCTAAAGGCCTTAGGGGCGAACTCAGGCGCGGGTCTGGCCGGTGCCGTCTATCAGATATTTATAGGTGCAGAGCTCGCGGAGGCCCATGGGGCCGCGGGCGTGGAGGCGGTCGGTGCTGATGCCGATCTCGGCGCCAAAGCCGAATTCGAAACCGTCGTTGAAGCGGGTGGAGGCGTTCCAGGGGACGACGGCGCTGTCCACGGCGGCCTGGAAGCGGCTGGCGGCGGTTTCGTCGGCGGTGATGATGGCGTCGGTGTGGGCGGAGCTGTCGCGGTTGATGATGGCGATGGCGGACTCGAGGTCGGGCACGATACGGACGGCGAGGATGAGATCGAGGAACTCGGCGCGGAAATCGGCCTCGGTGGCAGGGGAAACCTGAGAGCTGAGACCTGAAACCTGAGCAGAGGAGAGGAGTGCGAGGGAGGCGGGGTCGCAGCGGAGTTGCACGCCGGCGGCGCAGAGGGCGGCGGCGAGTCTCTCATCCGCTTCGTGGCCGAGCACTCCACCATCCCCGTCATCAAACACTACACCGGTGTCTGTTTCGTTTACGTGGACAAGGCCGCCGACCCCGCCATGGCCGAGGCCATCATCCTCAACGCCAAGACCCAGCGCCCCGGCGTCTGCAACACCGCCGAGCAACTCCTCGTCCACGCCGCCATCGCCCCCCCCGCCCCCCCCC
>JAIYBI010000269.1 GCA_027488595.1 Opitutaceae bacterium
AGGACATCCTCGATTACTCCCGACGCGAAAACATCATTGATGCCGAGCGCCAGACCGACGCCCTCCTCCGCCAGCTCTCCGACCTCGACCTCCGCTACGAGACCGCCCGCATTGATTTCCAGACCATCGAATTCAAACTCAAGGCCCTCGAGACCGAGCTCGCCCACTACTCCGTCTCCGACGACCGACTCGTGTCCGTGCGCAACGAGCTCCGCGACGCCCTCTCCCGCTACACCGAGCAAAACCCGCTCGTGCAAAACCTCCGCGCCAAGATCGCAGCCCTCGAAGCCGAGAATGCAACCAAACGCACCACCGAGCCCACCCTCGCCGACTACGCCGGCACCGCCCTCGGCGGCTCGCTCTACATGGAGCTGCTCGACCTCCGCGCCCGCCGCGACGGCGCGGAGAAACAACTCGCCGGCTTCATCGCGCTGCGCGACTCCGCCCGCGCCCGGGTTGAAGAACTGCCCGATAAAATCGCCGCCCTCACCCGCCTCCGTCTCGGCCAGCGCGGCCTCGAAACCGCCCGCCAGCTCCTCGCCGCCCGCCTCCGCGAGGCCACTCTCTTCAGCGAACGCTCGCCAGGTTACTACCAGGTCTTCAGCTCCGCCACCCCGCAATCCGTCGGCGCCACTTCGCGTGTCTTTAAAATCATAGTCTACGGCCTCGCCGGCCTCGTGCTCGGCGCCGGCGCCGGCCTGCTCGTAGTCGCCGGCCGCGAGTTGCTCGACACCCGCCTCCGCACCGCCGCCGAGGCCCGCCGCATTTTCCAGGTCCCGATCCTCGCCGTGCTCGAGCCAGCCGCAGACCCCACTCCCGCCGTCGGCTCGCTCTGGGTCACTTGGGCAACCCCCGCCGCCAACCGCCACCTCCCCGCCCTCCTCTGGGCCCCGAAGCCCGACGAGAACGAGTTCCGTCTCTGGCAGGCCCTGCTCGCCGAGGCCGCCCGCCTCCAACCCGAACTGCGCACCCTCGACGCCGGCCACCTTCCGAGCCCTGTTCTGCCCAACGCCACCCGCCTCGATCCCGCCAAACTCACCATCGCCGGCGCCCGCACCGCCGCCGACACCCACCGTCTGGCCCCGCTCTGGATCCGCCTCGCCGGCGACACGGTCGAGCCGAGCCTCACCCTCGCCCGCGCCTGGGGCGGCGTCGTGCTCATCGTTCCCGCCGACCAGGCTCCGATCTCCGCCTGGCAACGCCAGGCCAGGCTCCTTCGCGAGGCCGGCGTGCCGCTCCACGGCCTCATCGTCACCAACGCCCTTCCGTGGTGGAAGCGCCGCCCCGCCTGAGATGCGCCCCGCCGCCCACCTCCGCCTCCGGCCGTTCGTCATTCGATCCCGCGTTGCGGGATCATTCGTCATTCTCGCTTTCGTATTCGCATTTTCCTTACGCGCCGAAGACCCTCCGCCCGCCGCCCCCGCAGAACCCGCCTCCGCCCCGGCCACCGTCTCCTGGCGCGAACGCTACACCCTCGGCCCCGGCGACATCCTCGACCTGTCCCTTTACGGTCAGCCCGACCTTGATCGCGGCCAGGTTTTCGTCCGCCCCGACGGTCGCATCGGCTACCTTCAAGCCACCAACGTCCTCGCGACCGGCCGCACCATTGACGAGCTCCGCGGCGCGATCGAAACGGAACTTACCTCCTACCACCGCCACCCGCGCGTCATCATCACGCCCGTCGAGCTGCGCAGCAAACGCTACGTCATCCTCGGCAAGGTCGTGGACAAGGGCGTCTTCGCCCTCGAACACCCCATCACCCTCATCGAGGCAGTCGCCCGCGCGCGCGGCGTCGAGACCGGTCTCTTCGAGGGCAACACCGTCGAACTAGCCGACCTGCCCCGCTCCTTCATCGCCCGCGATGGCCGCCGCATGTCGCTCGACTTTGAGAAACTTTTCTTCGAAGGCGACCTCACCCAGAACGTCCCCATCGAACCCGGCGATTTCATCTACTTCGCCTCCGCCATCAGCAACGATGTCTTTATCCTCGGCGAGGTCGGCCAGCCCGGCGTCTTCGGCTTCACCCCGCGCCTCACCGCCCTCGGTGCCATCGCCGTGCGCGGCAGCTTCACCCCCGCCGCCTTCCGCAGCCGTGTGCTCATCATCCGGGGCTCCCTCGCCAAACCCCAGACCATCGTCGTGGACGTCAACGCCGTGCTCAGGGGCAAGGCGCCCGACGTCCTCCTCCAGCCCAAAGACATCCTCTACGTTTCCCGCCGTCCGTGGCTCCTCGCCGAAGAACTCACCGACATGGCAATCAGCAGTTTTCTCGGCAGCATGACCTCCACTTGGACCAGCTCCAACCTCGGCCCCTGGCTCCCCAGCGGCTCCCTTCCCCAAGTGCGATGATCCCGCCCCGCCCATCCACAGCCCGCCGCATCCGCCGGGTTTGTCCATTCGCCATTCGTTCCCGCGTTGCGGGATCATTCGTCATTTCCGCGTGCCTCCTTCTATCCGCCTGCCACGGACACCGCCGCCCGCCGCCCGCACCCAAACCCGCCGTCACGCTCGGCGCTCCCGCCGCCGTCCTCCCGGCGGCGCCCCTTCCCGCCGAGGAACTCGTTCCCGATCCCTTCGCCCTCGGTGCCGGCGATGCAGTGGAGATAGAACTTCTCGGCCTGCCCAACACCCGCCGGCTCTGCCTCGTCATGCCCGACGGACGCATCTACTACGACCTTCTGCCCGGCCTGCGCGTCGAGGGTCTTACCCTCGAGGATCTTCGCGCGCACCTCGCAGCCGACCTCGCCGCCTTCTACCGCGATCCGCAGGTGGGCCTCACCCTGCGCCGTGTCAAAAGCCGCCGCGTCTGGATTCTCGGTCGGGTCAACACCCCCGGCCTCTACTCGCTCGACCAACCGCTCACCTTGCTTGAGGGCATAGGTCGCGCCGGCGGTTTGTTCACCTCGCGCTTCTCCGGCACCACCGAGGAACTCGCCGATCTGCGCCACAGTTTCCTGATTCGCGAGGGCAAGATGCTTCCTGTAGATTTCCTCCGTCTTTTTCAAGACGGCGACCTCAGCCAGAACGTCGCCCTCAAGTCCGGCGACTACATCTACCTGCCGTCCTCGCTCTCGCAGGAGGTGTATGTCTTCGGCGCGGTCAACCAGCCTCTCGCCGTCGGCTTCCGCGACCGTGTCACCCTCGTCTCCGCCATCGCCGCCGCCAAGGACGTGCGTGCCGGTGCCCGCGTCGGCCAGGTGCTCATCCTGCGCGGCTCGCTCCAGAAACCCGCCGTCTATCTCGTGGACTACGAGGCCATCCGCCGTGGCCAGGCCCCCGACATAGACTTGGAGCCGCGCGACATCGTCTGGGTGCCAGACCAACCCTGGAGCAATCTGGAAAAATACGCCCGCACCGTCCTCCAGACTTTCGTCCGCACGCTCGCCGCCAACGAGGGCGCCAACTTCGCCGTCCCCAACGGCAAGGCCACCATCGTCACTCCCGTCACCGGACCTTGAATACAATTTCAACCCCCGCCCCCAATGCGTCTGCTGCAATCCATCCTGACTCTGGTCTCCGCTGCCTCATCCGCCATCTGGCGTGATTTAGCCGGCGATCTCCCGCCCGCCGACGCACAGCTCGTCCTCGTCTTCGGTCTGCGCGCCCCCATCGCCGAACCCGCCGCCTTCGACGCCCTGCGTGCGCGTTTCCCCGCCGCCCGCCTCGTGCTCGTCTCCACCGCGGGCAACTTCGCCGACACCCAGATCGAGGACGCCGGCCTCGTCTGCACCGCTTTGCGCTTGGACACCGCTTGGTTGCGCTGCGCCACCGCAAACTGCACCCCCGGCTCTGATCTTCGCTCCCTTTGCACAGGCATCGCCAACGCGCTTAGCGCGCCCGACCTTCGCCATGTTCTCGTTTTCTCCGATGGCGGCCTGGTGAACGGCACCGTTCTGAGCGAAACCTTCAACACCGCTCTTCCCCCGGGCGTCACCCTCAGCGGCGGTCTCGCCGGCGATGGCACCGACTTCGTCAAGACGCTCGTGGGTCTCGATTCCGCACCCGCTCCCGGCGTCATTGTCGCCATCGGCCTCTACGGCGACGCCCTCCGCATCGGCTTCGGCAGCGCCGGCGGCTGGTCCAGCTTCGGCCCGCTCCGCACCGTGACCGCCTCGCAAGGCAATGTCCTCCACACCCTCGACAATCGCCCCGCACTTTCCCTTTACCAGGAATACCTCGGCCCCGCCGTCGCCGACCTCCCCGCCGCCGCGCTGCGTTTCCCTCTCTGCGTGACCACCTCCGGCCAGCCCAACGCCGTCGTCCGCACCATCCTCTCAATCAACGATGCCGCCGGCACCATGACCTTCGCCGGCGATATCCCCACCGGCTCTTCGGTGCGCTTCATGCGCGCTTCCTACGAGGAACTCATCTCCGGCGCCGAAATCGCCGCCACCCAGGCCGCCCAACCCGCCTCACTCGTGCTCTGCGTAAGCTGCGTCGGCCGTCGTATCGTGCTCGGCCAGCGCACCGAGGAGGAACTCGACGAGGTCCGCGCCTCATTCGGCCCCGGCCCCGTGCTCACCGGTTTCTACTCCTACGGCGAACTCGCGCCTTCCGGCGAGTCCCACGCTTGTCAGTTGCACAACCAGACGATGACCATCACCAGCCTATCCGAACTCAGCACTTAAGCCCGGCATGAGTCTCCACCCCCTGCTTCTTCGCCAGCTCCGACGCACTTTCGGGTCCGCCGAGGCCGCGCCACCGGAAACCTCCGCTTTGCTGGAAAAAATCTCTGCGGCCTACCACCAGTTCGATCAGGACCGCCGTCTCACCGAGCACGTCATGGACACCAGCTCGCGCGAACTCACCGTCGCGAATGCCGCTCTGCTTGAGCAAAACCGGCGCAACGAGGCCTTGATCAGCCGCCTCCACCAAACCGTCAATCTTCTCCACCCCGAGGTCCCTGTCACCCCCAGCCAGGACGCGCTTTTTCTCGTCACCGATATCGAGCGTCTCGTCGCCGAGAAACAGGCCACCGAACTCGCCCTCCGCCAAGCCAGGGACGCCGCCGATTCGGCCAATCGCGCCAAGAGTGATTTCCTCGCCAACACCAGCCACGAAATCCGCACCCCTCTGAACGCGGTCGTCGGCATGACGAGCCTCCTCCTCGACACCGATCTCAGGACCACCCAACGCGAATACGTCGAGATTATCCGGCAAAACGGCGACGCCCTGCTGGACATCATCAACGACATCCTTGATTTCTCAAAAATCGAGGCCGGCAGTCTCGATCTCGAATTCATCCCGATCAATTTTCGCGAGCTGATCGAACAGGTTCTCGACCTTTTTTCTGAAAGCGCCCTTCAACGCGGCCTCGATCTAGGCATCTCTTTTGCCCCCGATGTTCCGGATTGCGTCGTCACCGACCCCACGAGACTGCGCCAGATCTTGGTTAACTTGGTCGGCAACGCCCTGAAATTCACTCCCTCGGGCGGCGTTGGCATTTTCATAAATGCGCAGGCCTGTTTCGACGGCGTCATTCTCGAGTTCTCGGTCGAGGATACCGGCATCGGCATTCCCGCTGATCGCCTCGACCGCCTCTTCAAGTCCTTCAGCCAGGTGGACACCTCCACCACCCGCAAATACGGCGGCACCGGTCTGGGCCTCGCCATCACCGCCCGCCTCGTCGGGCTCCTCGGGGGCACCATCACGGTTGCCAGCCAGCCCGGCAGCGGCAGCACATTCAACTTCAAGATCCACTCGCAATACTGCGACCGCGTCGAGTTTCCCCAAGCCGCCGCCCCGGCCGTGCTCATTGGCCGAAGAATTCTGGTCGTTGACGATATCGCGATCAACCGTCGCATCCTCGAACAACAACTCGCCGGCTGGGGCATAAAGGTGGAACTCGCCGCCTCGCCTGCGGAGGCGCTCGCCGCCTTCGCCTCTGGCAACCGCTACGATCTGCTGATCCTCGACTTCAACATGCCGGACATGAACGGCGCGGAATTGGCCTGCGAACTCCACCGGAACCATCCCGACACCACACCGCCCATCCTGCTCCTCAGCTCCCGTGGCCAACAAAGCGACCCAGCCGGCCCGATCATCACCCGACGCCTCACCAAGCCGGTAAAACCTACCGAGCTGCTTGCCGCTCTTTCCTCCCTCCTCGGCAGCTTGAGCGCGCAACGCGTTCTGCCCGGCGTCACGCCCAGACCCGCGAGCACCGACCTCGACTTCGCCCGCCGCCACCCGCTGCGCCTGCTCGTGGCCGAGGATGTGCCGGTAAACCGCAAGGTCATAGATCTCTACCTTACCCGCCTCGGCTACCGCGCCACATTGGTGGATAATGGTCTCGCCGCCATCGCCGCCATCGCGAGCGAAAGCTTCGACGTTATCCTGATGGATCTACAAATGCCCGTGATGGACGGCCTCATCGCCACCCGGACCATCCGGCGGCAACCCGGCCGTCTACACCACCCCTACATCATCGCGCTCACCGCAAACGTCCTGAGCCAACACCGCGCCGCCGCCGCCGAAACAGGCATGCAGGATTACCTCCCCAAACCCCTTCGCCCCGAGTCCTTGGCCGACGCGCTCCGCCGCGCCCACGCCTGGCTCGCCGAGCACCCCGCCCCCGTTTTCCCCGCCGAGGACTCCGCTCAGTTATAGCGACCCCACCAGCGCAGATACGCCGCGGCGAAATCCGCCGCCGCCACGCCCAGCCGGCGCGCGCCCGCCGCCGCCCCTTCCGCCAGCGCTGCCACCAGCGCCCGCTGCAAAGCCGCCCGGGGATAATCCGTCCAGCCCGGCAGCGCCTCGCCCCGTTTCAAACGGTCCCGCAAATGCAGCGCCAGGTTGCGCAGCACCGGCGTCGATGGAAACAGCCGCCCGTCCGCCTCCGCGTAGTCCGTCGGCACTACAAAGCTTCGCGCCAGCCGCCGGCCTTCCACCCATAAAAATACTTCCAGCCACGCCGCCGTCAGCTCCGCCTGCGCTGCCGCCAGCTCCGCCACGCCGCGCGCCCGGTGCCTCGGTCTCAGCTTGAAAGCCACGCCTTCCGCGTGCCACGCCGTGATCTTCGCCCAGCCCGGCGGCGTCTCAAACCCGCCCGCCGCGATCCGCCGCGCCCGCTCCTCGCAAAGTCCGTGGTGCCGCCCCGCCAACGCCAGGACCGCGTCGCCCAGCGCCAGTCGCGCCTTCTGGTGGTTGCGCTCGATAAAGCCTTGGTCCTTGACGTCGCCGCCTTCCAGTCGTCCGCGCGCAAACCAAAGGCCGCTGCCGCGATTGAACAACAATCGCGTCGCCTCGTCCGCCGGCAGCCCCGCCGGATCACGCAGCCGCGCCGGTGCGTCCGCCAGCAGACGCCCGTCGCCCCATACCACCCAATGCCCTTGCAGCAAATCGTGCCAAAACATCGTCGGCGCGCCGCTCCGCAACACTTCGGCCGCGTCGCGCTTGAACTCCACATCTATGCCGAGCTCCGCCGTCCCTGATTTCTCCCAGCCTTCGCACCAGCGCGCCGCCGCGCCCGCATCAGCCCCGGGCCCGAGAAACAGGAAAAACTCCAAGTCGTTGTAAAACTCCGCCTCCGCACCGTCCGCCGCGCGAAACACCCCGCCTTCGCCGCGTCCGTAGCCGCCCGCCAGCACAAGCGTCACCGCGCCAGCGCGCCACGGCTGCGCCTCAAGATCAGCCGCAAGCCGCGCGAGGAAGTTCTCGAGCCGCGCCGCGAGGGCCGGCTCATCATCCACGAAAAAGCGAGTCACGGTGCCCATTGGCTCCGTTCGCCGCTCAGGCGCCGAGCTCAAACACGCGGTGCAATCGCAGCAGCTCCAATACCGCCAGCACGCCCGGATTCACATTCACCAGACGGGTCGCACCCGCTCCGGCGGGCAACTTGCGATACACGCTCAAAAGCGCTCCGATACCAGAGCTGTCCACGAACTCGACCGAGGCCAGGTCAATCTCAACGGCCGTGATCCCATTCGTCCACGCCGCATCCACTCCGGCTTTGAAATCACGAGCGATTGCGGCGTCCAGTCGCGAAACCAACACGGTCACCCGTAGTTTACCGTTCGTTACCGAGGTATTTAGCACGAGACTCATGGGATCATTAACTGCCGCGCCATCGTCTGAATGCAAAACAGTTTTTTTGCGTTACAGAATTTGTCCGATTGTAACCGCAGGCCCATATCCTATTCTCACCGGCCTATGTTGCGCCTCCTCTACGTGCATGAGTCCTTCGGCAGTCTGGGTGGAGCAGAGGCAAATGTTCTCATCACCGCCACCGAGCTCAAAAAACGCGGCGTCATTGTCGGGCTCTGGTCCCGCCGCGCCACCGGAAAGGGCGAGGAGCGCTGGCGCGATGTTTTTGGCGAAAACGTGTATTGGGAAACCAAGGACACCCTCGCCTCGGTCCGCGAGCGTTTCGCCCCCGACGTGGCCTATGTCCACAAGTGGGACCACCTGCCCACCTTGGAGAATCTCGTCGAGTCCGGCCTGCCGCTCGCCCGCATGGTCCACGACCACGACATCTACTGCCTGCGCAGCTACCGCTACAATCCGCTCACCCGTGCCGTCTGCCATCGTCCCATCTCCGGCTACTGCGTTTTCCCGTGCCTTGCCTCACTCAAACGCAACCGTGAGGGCGGCCTGCCTTTCAAGTGGGTCTCCTACTTTGACAAGCTCAAGGAGCTCGCCCTCGTCCGCCGCTTCGACCGCATGTTTGTCGTCACGCACTACATGAAGGCCGAGCTCGAACTCAACGGCTTCGCCTCCGACCGCATCAAGTTGTTTCCGCCCGTCCCCCGTCCCGGCGAGCCGCTCGAGCCGAGTTTCTCCAACCGCAACCTCATCCTCTACGCCGGCCAGATCATTCGCGGCAAAGGCGTGGACCTGCTCCTCAAAGCCCTCGCCCGCGTCAACGCCCCCTTCGAGGCCGTCATCCTCGGCGACGGCAACGCCAAGGCCGCCTGCGAAAAACTCTCCCGCAAGCTCGGCCTCGAAACACGCGTGCGCTTCGCCGGTTTCATCCCGCAGGACGAGTTGAAGGCCTACTACCGCGACGCCTCCCTCGTCGCCGTCTCCTCCGTCTGGCCCGAGCCCATCGCCACCATCGGCCTCGAGGTCATGCGCTACGGCCTGCCCGTCGTCGCCTTCAACGCCGGCGGCATCCCCGACTGGCTCCACGACAACGAAACCGGCCGCCTCGTCCCCTGGGGCGATGTCCCCGCCTACGCCGCCGCCATTGACCAGCTCCTCGCCGACAAACCCCTCGCCCGCCGCCTCGGCGCCCAGGGCCGCGTGTATGTGAACAAGCACTACGACTTCGAGGAATACCTCGCCCGCCTCGAATCCACCCTCACCGGCCTTAAAAAATCCTCCGCCGCCTGATCTCCCGCCTACCATGACCGAACAAGAAATCGTCGCCTACTGGAGCCAGGCCGGCACCCCCCTCGGCCGCGCCCGCCTGCGCTGGCGCGCCGCCCGCAAGCGCTGGCTCTGGGCCTTCACCCTCGCCCTCGCCCACGCCCTCAAGCGGCTCTTCGACATCCTCGTCTCCTTCTGCGCCCTGCTCGCCCTCGCCCCTCTCTTCGCCGTCACCGCCCTCGCAATCCGCCTCGAAAGCGACGGCCCCGTCTTCTTCGGCCAGGGCCGGGTGGGCTACCGCGGACGCCCGTTCAAGATGTGGAAATTCCGCTCCATGGTCCCCAACGCCGACAAGTTGAAGGACCAGCTCCTCGCCCAAAACCAGATGCAGGGCGGCGTCACCTTCAAGATGAAGGACGACCCCCGAATCACCCGCGTCGGCAAATTCATCCGCAAATACTCCATAGACGAGCTCCCCCAGTTTTGGAACGTGTTCCGCGGCGACATGTCCGTCGTCGGCCCCCGTCCGCCCGTCCCGCGCGAGGTCGCCCTCTACACGCCCGAGGACCGCCAGCGCCTGCTCGCCCAGCCCGGCCTCACCTGCTTCTGGCAGGTCGGTGGCCGCAGCGATATTGATTTCGCCGGCCAGGTCCGTCTCGACGTCGCCTACATCCAGTCCTCCAGCGTCTGGGTGGATTTCAAACTCCTCTTCCTCACCATTCCCGCCGTCCTCCTTGGAAAGGGAGCCATGTGACCCGCGCTCCGCGCGGGAATGTCGAATGACCAATGACGAATGCCTAATGACTAGCCCTCGCTTACCAACCTCGCCCCGCATCCATCCGCGCCCCTCCGCCATTCGTCATTCGACATTAGTCATTCGTCATTAACCCGAGCTCCGCCATGCCCGCCGCCGCCCCCTCGTCCTCCCCCGCTTCCGCCACCCCCTCAGCGCCGCCGCCCGCCCCGCCCCTGGTCCTCGCCGCGCCCGACTGGCAAGCCCTCGACACCCTCGCCCGCCGCGACGACCCTCCTCTCCTCTGGCAGGTCGGCACCCAGCCGCTCATCGCCCACTGGCTCGACCACGCCGTCCGCCTCGGCTGCAAACAAGTCACCCTTTACTGCCCCGACCGTCCCGCCGCCGTCCGTGCCGCCCTCGAGGGCGGCGCCTACTGGTCCCTTCAACTCGATCTCCGCCCCACCCCGCCTGCCGCCGGCACCGCGGTCGAAACCATCGACCGCCTGCCCGGCCGCCCCGCCGCCTCCTCTCCGCCCGCCGACGGTGCCGCGCTCGTCCGCTGGTGGCTCGATCTCAACCTCGACTGGCTCGCCGCCCGCGACCCCGCCCTCGTCCACGTGGATACCGCCCGCGAGCCCGGCGGCTGGGTCGGCCCCCGCGCCATCATCGCCCCCGGCGTTGTATTGAAATCCCCCTACTGGATCGGCGCCGGCACCCTTGTCGGCTCCGGCTGCGTCATCGGCCCCGGCGCGCTCATCGGCCCCGGCAGCGTGCTTAGCGAGGATGTGCACCTTCGCGACGCCCTCATCCAGGGCGGCACTTTCATCGGCGGACACCTCGACCTCCACGGCAAACTTCTCCTCGGTGCCACGTTACTCGATCCCGCCAAAGGAGCCCGCGCAGATCTCACCGACGACTTCATAGCCGCCGCCATGCGCCGGCCTGCGCTCGCCACTCCGCTCGCCGAACGCCTGTTGGCGGCCTTGCTGTGGCTGCCCGCGCAGGTCCTCGCCCTCGCCTCCGGGCCCCGCACTTCGCTCGCCGCCACCCTCCCCGGCGGCACCCGTCTCACTCTCTCCACCGGCTCGCGCGGCTGCCTGCTCGCCCGCCGCGCCAGCTGGCTTGGCGCCGTCGTCGCGGGCCGCCTCCATCTCATCGGAATACTGCCGCGCGACCAGCCTCCCGCTCACTTGCCCGGCGAGACGCGTGCCTTGCTCGCGCACACTCCGCCCGGCGTTTTCTCCCTTGCCGATCTGCACGAGGCCCACACGCCCGACCAACCCGACGAACTCGCTCACGCGCTTTACCAGGCCGCCCTGCCCGAGGCCGACCGCACCGTCCGCGCCTCTCTCCTCAAACTGCTCTTTCTCCGCCCACCATTATGAACGAGCTCGAAGAGTCGCTGGTGCTCACCCTCCAGCCCCGCCTCTCCAACGTCCACCCGGCCGTCAACCGTGTGCTCGCCTGGGCCCGTCTCCAAGGCATCCCGGCTGACACATTCACCCGCATCGAGCTCCCCCTCGTCGAGGCCGTGAACAATGCCGTCGAGCACGGCTGCGAAGGCACTCCCGCCGCCACCGTCGAGATCACCACCCGTGCCGACGACCGGGGGCTCTTCGTCGCTGTCCGCGATCCCGGCCGCTTCACCCCGCCCGCCACCTGGACATCCCTGCCCGAGGACCCGCTCGCCGAGGGCGGCCGCGGCGGCTTCATCATCGAGTCCGGCACCGACGGCTGGTCCCACCATAACGACTCCTCCGGCCACACCCTCGCCCTCCGCTGGCACACCCGCCCCCTCGCAGGCCACGGCCTCGAAGCCGCCGCCAGTCTGGAGACCACCGTTGACCGCCTCACCGAGGATCTTGCCAACAGCTTCGAGACCCTCCTCGGCCTCTCCCACTTCGCCGGCCTGCTCGCCACCAGCGCCAACTTCGGCCAGCTCCTCGCCAAAGTTCACGAACGCCTGCGCACCATGCTCGCGCACGACCACCTGCTCGTCCGCTTCATCGAGGGCGACGCCCTCGTGCTGCATCCCCTCGGCCCGGTGAACGCCATGCCCGCAAGCCTCCCCCTCTCCCTCGCCTGCGCCGAGTGCGAATGCGCCCGCCATCGCCGGCCACTCGTGGGCAACCGCTCCGCCCTTGCCGGCGGCGATCCGCTTGCCACCGTGGCCGAGCACCTCTGCGTGCTCACCGTCGAGTTCGGCAACATGGTCCTCGGCTCGCTCACCGTCCTTCGCGGCGCGTCGTCGCCCGCCTTCTCCGCCGGCGAGGTCGAGCTGTTGCAGGCCGTCGCCGACTTCGTGGGTATCGCCAAGGCCACCGACACCCTCTGGCAGGAGCGCAACCAACAGCTCCGCCTCGAACAGGAAATCCAAGTCGCCGCCGGCATCCAGCGCTCCCTTCTTCCGGCGAGTTTCCCGACCCACACGCGCTGGTGGGTCCACGGTGAATGCCGCCCCGCCCGCGAGGTCGGCGGCGACTACTTCGATGTCGTCCCCTTGGCCGACGGCAGCCTCCTCCTCCTCATCGCCGATGTGATGGGCAAGGGTGTGCCCGCCGCCCTCCTCGCCGCCATGCTGCGCAGCTCCCTCCGCGCCCTCGCCGCCGTCGAATCCTCACCCGCCCTCATCCTCACCGGCCTGAACCGCCAACTCTTCCCCGATCTCGAAAGCCTCGGCATGTTCATCACCGCCGCCCTCATCACCCTGCCCGCCGACCCCAAAACCGCCCCCTACTTCGCCAACGCCGGCCACTGCGCGCCCGCCATCCTGCGCCCCGACGGGTCCATCATCTCACCCTCCGGGGGCGATGTCCCCCTCGGCGTGCTGCCGGATACCGTTTACCACGTCCACGACCTGCCTATCGCCCGCGGCGACCGCCTCTTCCTTTACACCGACGGCTGCTACGAGGTCGCCGGCGCCGACGGCGAGATGCTTGGCGAAAAACGCTTCGTGCGCTTCGCCTCCGCCCAGCTCCGTCTCGACCCGCCCGACTTCGTCTCCGCCCTGCTCGACCCCGCCACCCTCGCGCTCAACCAAGCCGCTATCGCCGACGACCGCACCCTGCTCGTCGCCAACATTCGTTCATGACTCCCCGCACCATCCTCATCGTGGACGACGAACCGCACATGCTGCGCCTCGTCGCCTTTGCCCTCAAGTCCGTCGGCGCCACCCTCCTCACCGCCAACAGCGGCCTCGACGCCCTCCAGCTCATCCGCGAGCAACAAGTCTCCCTCGCCATCTTCGATGTCCACATGAAGGACATTGACGGCCTCACCGCCCTGAAGGAACTCCGCGCCGACCCCGCCCACCAAAAACTCCCCGTAATCCTTCTCACCGGCGCCGGCGAGACCCACGTCGAAGAGCAGGGCCGCGCCCTCGGCGTGCAGGCCTTTTTCCGCAAACCTTTCAGCCCAGCCCAGCTCGCCGCCCGCGTGCGCGAACTCCTCCCGCCCGCCGCCGCCCCCGCCGCGTGAAACCCGCCGCCCCCGCGCCCTTCGTCGTCGGCCTCGCCGGCGGCACAGCCTCCGGCAAAACCTGGCTCGCCCGCCACCTCGCCGAAAAACTCGGCCCGCGCCGCTGCGTCGTCATCCCCCACGACCACTACTACCGCGACCACCCCGAACTCTCCGCCGCCCAGCGCCGCGTGCTCGACTTCGACCGCCCCGCCGCCTTCGAGACCACGCTTCTGCTCCGCCACCTCCGCG
>JAIYBI010000233.1 GCA_027488595.1 Opitutaceae bacterium
CCGACGGCCGCTTCGACACCCGCGTGCCGGAAAACACCCGCGACGAACTCGGCGCCCTTGGCGGCTCCATCAATCGCATGAGCGGCCGGCTCGACCGCCTCGTCGCCGGCCAAAAGCGTTTCCTCGGCGACATCGCCCACGAGCTCGGTTCGCCCCTCGGTCGGATGCAAATGGGCGTCGGCATCCTTGAAGCCCGCGCGCCCGCCGAGCTCCAGCCCGCCATCAACGACGTGCGTGAAGAGGTCGTGCAAATGGCTGACCTCGTCGCCGAGTTGCTCGCCTTCACCCGTGCCGGACTCCGCCCCCGCGATGCCGTCCGCGTTCGCGTTGAACTCTCCGACCTCGCCACCCGCGTGCTCGCCCGCGAAGCCGCCGCCGACGCCGTCACGCTCGATGTCCCCGCCGGCCTCGCCGTGCTGGCCGACTCCGATCTCCTCACCCGCGCCGTCGCCAACCTAGTGCGCAACGCCCTTCGCTACGCCGGTCGCGGCGGCACCATCACTCTGCGAGCCCGCCGCCTCGATGCGCTCGTCGAGATCACCGTCGAGGACACCGGCCCCGGCGTCCCGCCCGAAGCACTCGAGCGTCTCGGCGAACCGTTTTTCCGCCCCGAGACCGCCCGCCTCCGCGAGACCGGCGGCGTGGGCCTCGGTCTCGCCATTGTCCGCGGCTGCGCCGAGGCCTGCGGCGGCACCGTGCACTTCGCGAACCGCGTCCCAAACGGCTTCGCCGCTTCCCTGCGCATCCCGGCGGCGGAGTGACTTTCACCAAAACCATTCACCCTATGGTTTTAGACCCTAAAGGGACCGGGACTAGAATGAGTTAACCACGGATGGACACCGATAAACACGGATTGAAACATCACTATCCGGGTCGATCTGTCCCGCTCTGCGGGATCCGTGGTTAAAAAATCTTAAAGGTCAGGGCATTTGAGTTAATCGACCGAGTTGCTTGGCGGCGGAGCGACAAACCGTGCCCCGCACATTTACACGCCCTTAATAATTCTCCGGCAAAGGTTCATCCGGCCCTTACACGCGTGTGGTTTCATTGTGGGCAGATCCCCATGAATACCGACCGCGCCCACACCCACGCCCTCCGCCGCGCCCGCGCGCATTTTTCCATCCTTTCGCTGCTCGGCATGGTCGCCACCTCGGCCGCCTTCGCTCCCGCGATCCAAGCGGCCGAGCCCGATACGAAATCCGACTCCGGCGCCACCGGGGCCACCCAGCGCCCCGCCAAGCGCGATAATCTCAAGTCCGACCAACGCCGCCCTCCCACCCCGCTGGCACTCTTCGACACCGATCGCGACGGCCGCATCTCCGCCGCCGAGATCGCCGCTGCCGCCGCCGTCCTGCGCAAGCTCGACGCCAATGGCGACGGCCAGCTCACCGGCGGTGAACTTCAGCCGCCTCGCCCGCCTCGCCCGCCCGGCGCACCGGATGGCCCGCCCGATGGATCCCGTCGCGAAGGCCCGCCCGACGACAGCGCCCCCGAGGATCGTGGCCCGCCTCCCCGCCGCCCCAATCCCTGAGCCCCCCACGCTTCTATCACTCGCCACTCAATGCAATACCACGTTGTCAATCATTAATTGACAACGTGGTATCTACTCCAACCACCCCCAAAAAAATCGAGTCACCATGAATCCTCTTCGTCGGCTCTCGATCTTGCTTATGCTTCCGACGTTTCTGAACGCCCAAGTCCCCCCACCGCCGCGCGGAACGCCGCCCGCACCGCCCGCCAACTCCCAGCCCCCGCGCCTCGCTCCGGCACCCGCCCCCGCACAACCCACTCCACCCGCACCGCCCTCCCCCGCCGCAAGCACCCTCGGGGGCCCGCTCGCCGGCCTCACCGCCGCGCAACTCGCCGAATTTCGCGACGGCCTCGCCGACTTCCGCCAGGCCGAAACCGCCGACAGCGGCCTCGGTCCAATTTTCAACGACGTCTCTTGCGTCGCCTGCCACATCGCCCCCGCCGTCGGCGGGGGCAGCCGCCGCACCGTCACCCGCTTCGGCCGCACCACCAATTTCGTCTTCGATCCGCTCACCGCCCAAGGCGGCTCTCTCCTCCAAAACCGCGCCCTTTCGCCCGAACTGCGCGAGGTCATTCCACCCGAGGCCAATACCGTCGCCCAGCGCATCACCACCCCGCTCTTCGGCGCCGGTCTTATCGAAGCCATCCCCGACGCCACCCTCCGCGCCCTCGCCTCAGCGCCCAAGCCCGACGGCGTCCGCGGTCATGTGTCCCTCGTCACGGATGTCACCGCCGGCACCGAGCGCGTTGGCCGCTTCGGCTGGAAGGCCCAGCAGGCCACTCTCCTCGCCTTCTCCGCCGACGCCTACATGAACGAGATGGGCATCACCAACCGTTTCTTCCCCACCGAAAACGCCCCCAACGGCGACCTCGCCCGCCTCGCCCGCGCCGACCAGATTCTCGACCCCGAGGACGAAACCCGCGCCGCCACTAACAAGGCCGACGTGGACCGCGCCGCCGCCTTCATGCGCCTGCTCGCCCCGCCGCCCCGACGTGGCCCGCTCAACGCCGCCGTCACCTCCGGCCAGGGCGTCTTCGCCACCATCAACTGCACCGCCTGCCACACGCCCTCGCTCCAGACCGGCCCCAGTCCCGTCGCCGCCCTCGCCAACAAACCCGTCGCGCTCTACTCGGACCTTCTCCTCCACGATATGGGCTCGCTCGGCGACGGCATCGCCCAGGGCAACGCCGCCCCGCGCGAGATGCGCACCGCGCCACTCTGGGGTCTTTCCACTCGCCGCGAATTTCTCCACGACGGTCGCGCCACCACTCTCGACGCCGCCATCCGCGCCCACGATGGCGAGGCCGCGCAAATCCGCGACCGCTACCTCCGCCTCACCACCACGCAACGCTCCGATCTTATCACGTTCCTAAACTCACTTTAACGAGTCCCCCTCACGAACCCCTGCGCGCCATGAAAAGAATTCTCCACATTGAGGATAATGAGGCCATACGCCAGGTCCTCGCCGTCGCCCTCGCTGCTTTGGGCTACTCCGTCACCTCGGCGGCGAACGGTCGCATCGCGCGCGATTTGATGGCGATCGAGGATTTCGACATCATCATCACCGACCACCACATGCCGGAGATGGGCGGACTCGATGTCGTCCGCGGCCTCGTTGCCCGGCACGCCCACCCCCAAGTCATCGTCACTTCAGCTAATCTCGATTGCACCGCGGAGACCGAATACCGCCGTCTCTACGAGGGCATTTCGATTCTTAAAAAACCATACCGACTGTCCCAGATGGCACTGACCTTGAATTCTTAACGCCGCACGACCGTTTCTTTACCCACCCGCCCCCATCGCCCGCCCCACCCGGACCAGGGAGGCGGGATTTTTGTGTTTTCTCTTTTGAAGTTTGACCTAATCGGCCTCATATTAGCCACGCTCATGCAAACCGTCCGCATCCTTCGCCTCGTATTCCTCGTCGGCTTCGCCGCCTTCTCGTCGCTTCGCGCCGCCCCGGCCGACGATGCCAAAGCCGCTCTGGTTGGCGGTATTGATGAGGTCTCCGCCGTGCTCCGCGCCCATCCAAGCCAGCAAGACTTGATCGCCACGCTCGACACACTGGTGGACAAACACTTCGCCTTCGCCACCACCACCCGGCTCTCCATCGGACCCGCCTGGCGCGATCTCACCCCCGAGCAACAGGCCAAACTCACCACGCTCTTCAGCCGCCTGGTGATCCGCACCTACGCCGACCACTTCCAGAGCAAGACCCCTCCGCTCGTCACCTACAGCCCTGCGCAAGAACTACGCGCCGGTCGCTTCGAGATACCCACCCGAGTCGTCACCGATGACCAGACTTACTCCATCAGCTACCGCCTTGACTACGACAATCTCTCCAAACGCTGGCGCGTTTACGATATCGTCGCCGAGGGCGTTTCGCTCATCGCGAACTATCGCGCCCAATTCGATCCCATCGTCCATAAATCTGGCGCCCCCGGGCTCATTCAGACCCTCGAGGCCAAACTCGCCGACGCCTCCTCCCGGTAAAGCGCCGCGCATCCACGCTTGATTTTCCACCTTTAGCCATGTCTCCACGATCCTCGTCGCACCTCGCGCTGCTCCTCTGCGGCGCCCTCCTCACCGCCGCGTCCCACGCCCGCGCCCAAACCGGGGCCACCGCGCTCACGCCCGCCCCGGCGCCCATGTCCGCCTCGTCCTCCTCCCCCGGTGCCGCGGAACAAGCCGATTTCGACGAATATGCGCCCCTCCGCGTGAGCGACCCCTTCGAGGGTTTCAACCGCTCCATCTTCAAGTTCAACGACGTCGTCTACACCCGCGTGCTTTCCCCCGCGGTCAAGGGCTACGAGTTCGTCGTCCGCCCGCCCGTCAACCGCGCCATCGCCAATTTTTTCGACAATCTCCGCTACCCCGTGCGCCTCGTCGCCAACGTAGCCCAGCTCAAGCTCGAGCGCGCCGGCCGCGAGACTGGTAAGTTCGTCGTCAACACCGTCGGCGGCCTAGGCTTTTTCCGCACCGCCGAGCAAGTGCCCGCCCTCGCCAAGATCCCTCGCGAAGACATCGGCCAGGCCTTCGGCTCGTGGGGAATTCCGCACGGCCCCTATCTCGTGCTGCCCGTCCTCGGCGGTTCCAGTCTGCGTGACCTCGGCGGCCGGGTCGGCGATACCGTGGTCGCGCCCACCGGGTGGGACTACATCAACGTCGGCAACCGCGAATGGATGGACTCGCTCGCCTGGCAATGGCGCACGACCATCACCGTCACCGACGTGATGAGCGGCCTTCCCCCGACCCTGCAGCTTTACTCCGACATGAAAAAAGCAGCCGTGGACCCCTACCTTTCCGTGCGCGACGCCACCCGCCGCTACCGCGACCGCGAGACCGCCCGCTGAGCCGTGCCTGGTCGCCGCCGCAGGTTAAAAACCTGGCGTCACCCCTTTGTATCCGTCAACCGGATACCGTGTTCTTCGATCACCAGGCGGCGCGCTTTGAAAAGGGTGCCGATGGCTTGCTTAAATGCCTTCTTGCTCACGCCGAAGGCCACTCGGATCTCCTCCGGCGAGCTGCCGTCGTGGAAGGGCATGCGCCCGCCCGCCGCCCGCACTTTTTCCACGATCACATCCGTCAGCGGCGCGATGCGGTGGAAGCCGGCGCGGTCGAGCGCGACATCAATCTTCCCGTCCTCGCGCACCATGCGAACGTAGCCCTTGAAACTCGCGCCATAGGTCAGCGGACCCGCAAGATCGCTGCGGTAGAGCAGCGCGCGATGGGCGTTCTCCACGATCACGTTGTAACCAAGCGGCGTCTCGCCGATCACCAGCAACCGCACCGCCTGCCCCTCGGCATAGGTGGGCGGCGTGAGATTGAGCCGCCGATTGAGCCGCGCGCTGGCCACGATGCGGTCGCTGCGCTCATCGAGCATCACCTGCACGACGACGAGCTCGCCGACTTGCAGCGGGCCCGACATCTCGCGCACCGGCAGCAGCAGATCCTTGTCCAATCCCCAATCCAGAAAGATGCCGATGCGCGGATTGATGCCCGCCACGCGCAGCGCGGCGAATTCGCCGACTTGGGCGAGAGGCGTCTGAGTGGTGGCGACGAGGCGGTCCTCGGAGTCGCGGTAGACGAACACCTCAATATCGCCGCCCGGGGTCGCACCGGCGGGGATGAGGCTGCCGGGCAGCAAGATTTCTCCGTGTGAGCCGCCATCCAGATAAAAACCGGGAGGTGCGCCGCGCACGATGCGGAGGAGATTACGTTTACCTAGGAGTGCCATGTGCCGGTCACCGTGCCGCACCCCGTGGCGAATGGGGAGTCCCAATTTAAGCCAGCCCGAGCGCGGCCGATAGCAGCGGCGGAGCCTTGCCGAAGCGTTCGCGATAATCCGCCACCGTCGGCAGCAGGCGCGTTTTCACCTTGGCTTCGTGATTCAGCGCGATGGCCGAAAGCTGGTGGTTGAGAAACGGATTCCGAAAACGATCCAGCGTGGTGCGGGCAAAGGATTCCGCCTCCGGCGCGCGGTCTGCGATCACCGGCACGATTTCCTCAAAAAGCACCCGGTGCAACCAAGGCCCGACCTCGGCGTGCTCCAGACACTCGCGCACGGACTTCAAGCCGAGCGGCACGGCATGGGCGACGAGAGCGGTGTGGGCGCCGTTCAAAATGCGAACTTTGCGCAGGTAATACGGTGTCAGGTCCGCCGTAAGCGTCACCGCCGGATGTTGCAAAAACGCGCCGCCGCCCGCCACCGCCTGCACGCCCCAGAAGGCAAAGGGCTCGGCGCTGAGCAGCAGCGGGTCCGAAGCCTTGAGCGGATGCTCGACGGGCGGGCCGGGCACGATGCGGTCCACCAGATTATCCACCCAGCACACCGCGTCGGTCAGCCACTCCACGGCGGCGGGCGAGACCTGCCAGCGGCTGGCTTGCATGAGCACGAGATCGCGGAGTTTACGGCCGTTTTGCTCGATGAGTTCGCACGGCACCACCGTGGGCGCGGGCAAACCGGCCGCATGGCGCGTGAGCAGGACGTCGAGCAGCTTGGCGGGAAACGAGAGCGGCGCGGTGGCGTCGGCGGCGACGTTGCGCACGGCGTCACGGTCATCGAGCGCAAAACCGGCCTCGGTGGTATTGGAGAAAATCCAACGCAGGTCGGGGCACGCAGCCACGGAGCGGACCTCCGCCCACTGGGTGCCGGCGTGGAGCGCGCGAGAAATCGAATCCACGACCTCGACCGTGTCC
>JAIYBI010000099.1 GCA_027488595.1 Opitutaceae bacterium
AGAGGCACGGCGGCTGCATATCCATGCTGTCATGCCTTTATGAATACAATGCCACGCCAAAAACCCATGCCTGAACTGCCTGCCGGTCTGCACGCGCGCCTGCACGAACCGATGCTTGCGCTGCACGCGGCGCTGGAAACCGACGCTCTGTGGAAGGCGGTGCAGGCGCTGTTGCGTGCGGCGGTGCCGGCGCACCGCGTGACGCTCTTCCTAGGTCACCTCGGCATGGGCGAGGCGAGGGTGGTGTTGACTGATCCGCCGATCGCCCGGCCGGCGGACTGGTATGCGGAGCGCGGCAAGGCGAATCCCTTCACGCCTTACATTGAGGCGAATCGCGGGATCAAGTTCTACCGCTTTGAAGACGTGCTACCCTCGCGGAAGGAGTGGCTGAACTCGGATTTCTATCAACGCTTCGCGAAGGAGGAAGGGTGGGATAAAGGCCGTTCGGTGCTGTATTGGGCGCAGCGGGAGGTGACGGCGATGTTCAGCCTGTATCGCTCGCCCAAGGAGAAGGCATTCACAGCGGAGGACGAGACGGTGTTACACTATTTGTATCCGTATATCGGCACTGCAATCACGCGGGTGCAGAAGCTCCACACCGAACGCCTGGCGCGGCGCAGCCTGGAAGAGTTTAACAAGAACCTTCCGGTGGGATTGGTGCTGGTGACGTGGGATTTCAAGGTGGAGTTCGCGAATCACGAGGCGCAGCGCCAATGTCTGGTCTGGAATCACGGAGCGAAGGCGGCGCGGGCACTCAATCCGCGCGACGCGTTTGCTTTGCCGGCGACGGTCCTGGCGGCGTGCCACGCACTGGGTGATGCGGTGCAGGCGCGCAACCCGAAGACTCTCACGCCGCTGCCGGGAGACGTCGCCTCGCTCGTGCATCCGACGCAGCCGGATTTGCGGGCGCAGGTTTCGGTGCATAACAACACGGCCAGCGCGCTGGCGCGTCCGCGATTCCTAGTGGTTTTGGACACGCGACCGGGCGCGACGGGGCACGCGGCTGGGGGGGAGGTTTCACCTCGCGCCGGGGCTGCAGGGCCGGGCGGCGGCGTCGGCGCCGGCATGGATAAGTTCGGCCCGTTACGGGAACTCTCGCCGCGCGAACGCGAGATCGCGTTGCTCGTGTGCGAAGGCTGCAGCAACGCCGAGATCGCACGCCGCTTGAGTAAAAGCGTGCTTACGATCAAGACGCAGTTGAACTCGGTTTTCCGCAAACTCGGGGTCAACTCACGGACGCGTTTGATGGCCCTGCTTCGCTAAAGCTTCGCAGGGCGCGGCTCTTCGGAGTGCGGACCATTGAGGGCCGGCTGGTCCGCCGCTCGCTACGGGGCGGAGGGTTCGAGGCGGCCGGATGTGGCGCGGACGGTGCGCACGGCGGCGGGGGCGGTGACTTCGAGGGTGCGCAGATTAAGGGTGCTGTCTGGCCCGAGGCCGATCACGGCGGCGCGGGCATCGAGCGGCTGGCCGGCGACCACGTTGGCGGCGGGGGAGGAGAGGAGTTGCACCAGCCAGGCGGAGCCGTTTTTCACCGTATGCACGCGAGCGGTGGCGTCGGGCTCGACGCATACGGCGGTGCCCTCGTCAACGCCGAGGCCGACCAGGCGCGGGGCGGCGGGATTCTCGATCTGGAGGCGGGCGAGGAAGGTCATGAGGCGGCCGAGTCGCTTGCGCGGCATGAAGTGGGTATCGGTTATGACGCCGGCGAGGGCGGGTGCGGAGAGGAAGGCGGTGCCTAGCGTGATGTTGGGGTCGAAGGAGTCTTTGAGCGTTTGGTCGCTGGTGACACTATCGAGCAGCGCGGAGTAGTAGAACTCGCCCAGCACGGCGAGTCCGGCGCTGGTGCCGCCGATGGGTTTGCCGGCGGCGATATGGGCGTTGAGCGCGGTGCCGACCGGCGTGTCTTTCCAGTATTTCACGTAGAGGGCCTGGTCGCCGCCAGCGAGGAAGATGCCCTCGGCGGCGGCGATTCGCGCAAGGACGGCGGGGTCGGCGGAGGCGGAGGCGTTGTTGAACTTGATACTCGTTACGGAAGCCACGCCGCCGATGGTTTCGTAGAGATACTTTTGGTAGCCGTCGCCGCCCGAGGCGCGGAGCACCACGATGTCTCCACCGGCGGCGCAGTTCACGAACCAGCGCCAGGCGTTTTCCACATCGCCGCCGCCACCGGAGAGCAAGAGACCGCCACGGGTCGGGGCCGAAGCGGCGGGCACAAAGTCATCCAGTGAACCTGTGTGCCAGGACTCGTAGTGGGAGGATGCTGGAAGTGGTGCGAGCGGAGCTGCCGAGGCAAAAAACGGAGCGGTTGCCAAACCGAGCGAGAGCATGAGACGGGTGGAGAGCATAGGAACACGGATGGAGCGCGCGGTGTGCCGAGGCAGGGGCAAACAACCGTGGAGAAATGGAATACAACCTAGGTGGTATGGGTTTGGCGGTGCGTGGCACGAAAACGGCGGCAAAGGTGTGCGCATGATTATGACCAATTCAAAGCAAGGCGAGCGCCTCAAACGGTTCGTTTTTTCATTCGCTGCCGGCGTGCTTCTCCTCGGAGCGACGGCCTGCGCGAAGCGCGAAACTCCGACGGTGGCCGGCATCCGCGATAAGGTTCTTTATCGCGGCAACGCGACCGAGCCGGAGTCGCTCGACCCCTATCTGGTGCGCGGTCAGGTGGAGTGGACCATAGTCGGCGGGCTTTTTGAGGGTTTGCTTACACCGGACGCTGCGACGATGGAGCCGAGGCCCGGTGTGGCGGAGCGCTGGGAAGTATCGCCGGACGGGCTCACCTACACCTTTCACCTGCGTGCAGGCGTGCTCTGGAGCGACGGCACACCGGTGACGGCGAAGGATTTCTATTACGGAGCGAAACGGATGCTGGCTCCGCGCCTCGGCTCGGCGCACGCGGAGAACAACCTGTTTTTCGTGAAAGGCGCGCGGGCGTATCAAAACGGCAAGTCGGATGATTTTGCCAGCGTGGGAGTTGTGGCGCCCGATGAGCGCACCGTGGTGTTTACGCTGGAGCGGCCCACCCCGTTTTTCCTGTCGGCGCTGTATTTGTTTTTCCCTACGCAGCAGGCGACGGTGGAAAAATTTGGCGCGATGGACGACCGTCGCAACCCCTGGACCAAGCCGGGGAATCTGGTGGGCAACGGTCCCTTCACGCTGAAGGACTGGGCCTTTGGGCAACGCATCGTGCTGGTCAAAAACGAGCGCTACTGGGATGCGGCGAATGTCGGGTTGAACGCGATCCACTTCCTGCCCATCGAAAACGCACAGGTGGAAGAGACGGCGTTCCGCACCGGTCAGCTTCATATCACGAGCACGGTGCCCTTTTCGCGGATTGATACCTACCTTGCGCAAGCGGACAGCCCGCTGCGGCAAGTGGATGATCGCGGAGTCTATTTCTACACGGTGAACGTGAACAAGGCCCCGACGAACGACAAACGCGTGCGGCAGGCGCTCTCGCTGGCGGTGGACCGCGAGCAACTCGCGAAGGCGGTGCTGCGCGGCGGACGTCAGCCGGCGACGAGTTTTACTCCGCCCGGGATGGGTGGTTACTCGGCCAAGGCGCGCACGGCCTTCGATCCGGAGCGGGCGCGGGCGCTGCTGGCGGAGGCGGGTTATCCGGGCGGGAAAGGGATGCCGGCGATCGAAGTGCTGATGGATTCGCGCGAGTATCACCGTGTGATCGCGGAGGCGGTGCAGCAGATGTGGAAACAGCACCTCGGCGTGCAAGTCACGTTACGCAACGAAGAGACGCAGGTCTTGATCGCCTCGAAGAACAACATGGATTTCAACCTCGCGCGCGGCTCGTGGAATGCGACGACTTACCAGGACCCCTTCTATTTCCTCGGGGCGTGGCAGACGGGTGCGCTCTACAACGAGGCGAAGTGGGCCAACGAGGAGTTTGACCGCTGCATCACCGCGACCTGGACGGCGGACGCGGCGGCGCGCGAGACGGCCTTTCAGCGCGCGGAGGAGATCTTCCTGGAGGAAGTGCCGGCGATCCCGCTGTTTTACTCGACCCAGCTTTACCTCGCCTCGCCGAACGTGAAAGGATTGCTGGAAAAACCCTTTGCGGACCGCCGGCTTAAGTTGTTGCGCCTCGAGTGACGCGGGCACGGAAACGAAGTGGAAGATTTACGCTGATAAAGTGCGCCGGTGCGCGATAGACTAGACCCATGAAGACCAAGTCAAAAAAGATGGCCGAGGAGAACGCGATGGTGGCGTCGGCGGAGGCCGGACGGTGGGAGCAGTATCTGTTTCCAGTGCACGCGGCGACGGGGGCGGAGGCACTCTGGCGGGCGGTGTTGCCGCTTCTCAACGCGGCGTTCGCGCCTTGTTCGCGGGTGACGCTTTTTCTAGGACATTTTGGAATGCGCGAGGCGCGACTCGTGTTCACCGATCCGCCGATGGAGAACCTGATGGACTGGTATCGGGAGCGCGGGGTGATCAACCCCTTCACCCCGTTTATCCGCTCGCATCGCAGGCTGACGCACTACCGCTTTGCGGATGTAGTGGGGCCGGTATCGGTGTTTAAGAAAACGGAGTTTTACCAGCGCTTCGCGAAGGCGGAAGGGTGGGACAACGGGATGTCGGGCGTGTTTTGGGACCGCGACGAAGTGAAGGCGATGTTCAGCGTTTATCGCGGACCGGGGCAGCCGGATTTTAGTGACGCGGATGTGGCGCGGTTAACTTATTTGAGGGCGCACATCGAGACGGCGATCAACCGGGTGCAGGAGTTGCACGTGGAGCGCCTGCAACGCAAAGTGCTCGAGGAGTTCAGCCGGCATATCCCGATCGGGATGATGTTGCTCGATTGGGATCTGAATCCGCTTTTCACCAACACGGAGGCGGTGCGCGAGTGTGCGGTGTGGCAGCACGGGCCTGCGGTGGCGCGCGGACTGGTGTCGCGCGATCACCTTTTGCTGCCGCCGGTGATCCGCGATGCGTGCATGGCGCTGCGCGAGATGATCCTGCTGGCCAACGCCAAGGAGAAACCGGTGTTTCCGCACGGCTTGGAACGGGTCTCTCACCCGACGCTGGCGGGGCGGGTGGCGTCGGTCTCGGCGCTCAACGCGTCGCCGGGATTGATGGCGAAGCCGGGGTTTTTGGTGGTGCTCGAAGACCGGAGCTCGGCCGAAGACGGAGGACCGGCGAGAGTGCCGGCGGAGAAACAGCGCCTGCTCTGGATGCTCTCGCCGAGTGAGCGGGAGATCGCGCTGCTCATCTGCGAAGGATGCTCGAATCGAGAGATCGCGACGCGGTTGAAGAAGAGTCTGCTGACCGCGAAAAAGCAGGTGACCTCTATTTTTGCCAAGCTCGGGGTGAAGAGCCGCGCGCGGTTGATGATGTTGCTCAGGTGACGACTCAGGCTGAAAACGGAGCGGCCTCACGCGAGGTGAGGCCTACGAGGATCCGGGC
>JAIYBI010000070.1 GCA_027488595.1 Opitutaceae bacterium
GAAATCAATGGGTGGAAATCGTGAGTCGTTTGTGATATCGGTCGCCGTATCTACAAAAATTTTAGGCTTAGACTTCATGATGTCGTTGAGGTAAGTATCACGAAATCGACTTCGATGTGGGGATTCAACTAGCAGGAAATATGATACTGTGTCGCGCGTAGCTGATCTCGTTTGTGATTCGGCAAAATATCTAGGAGTCCAACCCCATATGCCCAGCGTGTCCCCTTCCTGTATTTGTTCAGATATAAATTTTGATAGTGGATCACGGAAGTCTGCCGACGATTGTGCGGCAACTATGTAGGCTTGAATTTGATTAGGGAAAATCCAAGTGTAGAGCCCTATGCTTGCGACTCCTCCGGCTATGCATGGTAAAATAGCGCTTGGATTCGTGTCTCTAAGGAAAGCTAGCGCTAATATCGCGCATATTGAGGCAGGGATAACTATAATAGTCAGATAGTGTGGAAAATTGTAACCTGGCTTGATGATGGAGAACGTGGTTGCTATTATTGAACTCGCCAAAATTGTTGCTATTATGATTTGGTTTTTGAACTTCTTTCGGCCTGCTAGTAATATTGGAAGGGTCGCGGCTACTGTTCCTGTTACCCATCCTAGGTATATAGTAAGCCCAGGGTTGTTGCTTAATAATGCCTGGACTCTTTGGATAGAATTTAGATTTGCCAAATCGCCTTGATAACCAATATTGCGAACTACGTATCGTAGCCACATTTCGTCTAATGCGTTCGCTTTTGCAACTAACGCCGTCATAATTGCCAGGGGTGCAATTGCCCCTGATATCAGGGATAGCAATTGCCATTTCCATTTCTCTGGTTGCGTCCAGACGAATCGTGCGCAAAGTGCTAATCCAAGGAGACCGGCGGTCGGCACGCACTGAAGTTTCGCGAGAGGGACTAATCCAAGTAGCGCTCCAGCTAATAGGCAACTTCTGCAATTCCCCATACCTTGCCAGATGTTTACTCCAAGAAGCATTGCAAATGTGGTAAAAGCGATGGATGGCCATTCGGTTGATGAGTGGGCGTAATCTGGACCGGCAGCGTGCAGAATATATATGATGCAAGGAAGTATAGTAGAGGCTGCATATCTTGCTCCTATGAATTTTTGTGCAATAAAAAATAGTGACGAAAGCGCTGCCAATATAAGCACCATCGAGGTTAATCGTAGTGTCGTATACGATACGTGCATATCGAGCAGATAGGGCCACATGTAAATATATGTGTTAACCGGTCCACTCGTATTGGCATCCACGGAACGCCATGGAAACGGATCGTTACTATAGCAAATTGCTTGCGCTATAGTTTGGCTTTCGTCCACATTTATCTCAGTGTTTAAAAAGATTGCCGGTGCTCTCCAGCAAAACAATAGAATGGTAAGTGATAGAATGTAGACTACGTTCAGGAATCTGCCGATTCCGGGTCGTTTGACGGTGATTGCTAATGGCAGAAATGATATGATGCAAGTAACGATCAGACTCGCAATTCTCCAGACTTCGTTATCCTCTATTATAGATTTCATGAAATTTTTAAAGACCAATATTTATTCTTAGTCTGTTTCCTGTGATTGTGATGAAGTTGGAGTGTTGCAATGCCAACTACGTTTTTGATAACATAATTCATTTGTTAACTGTGAGCGCTCTGTTATTCCTTATCTTTCTGCGCCGCAAATGTTACCCCGAAAGGCATCTTTTTTCCTTCAAGTGACATTCCCCACTGAACGAGTGCGTGGGCGTATGCTGTTTCATTTTGAGTGTTAAATAGAGACTCCGCAATGCAGACCGCACCGACATACTCATTGACATCAAGTTTTACCATGCATTTTTGAAGGTCGTTGAACGGATCTGAGCTTTTACCGGGCAGCATTATCCCCTTTCTTCCGGCGTAGTAAAGGGCGGTGGGGTTCCAGTCTTGGCCGATAATCACAATAGTCTTGCCGACTGGGACGATGCGCTGGATTGGTTTGGTCCACGCCTCCGCCAGTTGTTCGCTGTCTGGCAGATTCTTGAGGATGGGCAGGAATCGTGTTTTCCAAGCGAACAGGCCGCATCCGGCCATGATGAGCGCGACTGCGTGCGGCGCGAGTTTAGCCCAACGGTTTGGCTGGCGTTCTTCAATTCCGCCGAGCGCCGTGCCGACAGCAAGCAGTAGCCAGATGCTGTTGGCGAACCAGTAGTAGTTATGCTCGAAATAAAGGTTGGTGAAAACCAATGGACCTGCGGCGAAGCCGGCGATAAAGATTGCGATGACTGGAATGCGTCGTGGTGCGCGTGCGGCACCGATGATCAATACAAGTCCGACGAGCAGACCGCCTGCCCAAACGTTCGGCACGAGTAATTGGTCGGCGATGTGTTGCCCGATCTGCCGCCAAGTGGCTGGATCCAGCTTTTGTTCGAGGGTGCCAAAGTTCCAACTGCGTTGATTTGCCGAGGTGGAGAGAATCAAATCCTTGGCGAAAATATTTTGTGCTTTTAGAGTATCGCCATAGGCCAGCCAGAGTTTGGCCGGTATTATGGGTAATATTAGTGCCACACTGGCGGCACCGAGCCAAGTGAGATCACTTCGCTTTGGCACGCGACCCGTAAAAAATACGATAAGCAATTGGGCGACGCCGACCGAGACCGCCCATGTAGTTATCTTACAAAGGGCTGCCAGTGTCCCGAAAGCCAGCCCTGTAAGCAGCCAGCGCCAGCTTCGTTGGGCGTAACCGTGAAGAATGCACGCTACCATGCCGAGACTTAGAAAAAGCCCGGTGGATTCGATCATGAATGAACGACCCCAATAAAGGTAGAGCGGGCTAGAATAGATAATAATCAGGGAAAGGCAGCGCTGGACGGCGGTCTGGCCGAGTGAGCCGAGCAGACTCCAAATTGGCCAAACGCACGCAAACCAAAGCGCGATAGAAATCGTTTTTCCGCTTTGATCTAATCCCATGACAGATAAGTTGTGCCAGCGGGCAACTATCCACTGGTAAATGGGGAGTTCCATCGGAATAC
>JAIYBI010000312.1 GCA_027488595.1 Opitutaceae bacterium
CTCGCCGAAGAAGTCGCCGGCGTGCATGGCGGCGGTCTTGTGTTCGCCGAGCAGACGGGGGACGTCTTGAAGGAAGACGGAGCGGCTGGCCTGATCGCGGTGGCGGCGACGGGTGATGACCTCGTCCTCGCGGGGATTCGACCAGAGCTGGGCGAGGGAGCGGAAGAGACCCTTTTTGGCGCGCTCCTTGCGGCCGACGGCTGAGGGCGGGAGGCCGGGAGAGAGCACGACGCGGGCGCGCCCTTGAATGATGAGGAAGGCGGAGGTGCCGTAGTCACCTTCGCGCACGATGAGTTCGTCGGCCTTGAAAGTTCGGAGGGCGGTGTCGTTGCGCAGAATGTCGGCGAGGGAGGAGGAGCGGGGAAAACTCTCCGGGTTCATCGCGTCGAACGGTGCGATAGCGAGAATGCGGGTGATGGCCTCGAGGGGGAAATCGGCGGAGAAAGGGGCGTCCCAACGGCGGGGGCGTTCGAGGTTCATAGCGGGTGCGGACATCGAAAGAAGAAAAGGCAGACCGGGATCGGAGTGTCGGGTCAGGCGTCGAGGGTGAGGGCGCCCTTGGGTTTGCAAATGCAGGCGAGGCAGGAACCGGCTTCGACCTCGGCACCGTGATTGTTGAGGTATTCGACCTCGCCGGATTTGATGGCGACGAGACACGCGCCG
The DNA here is from genome assembly GCA_027488595.1 of Opitutaceae bacterium. Lineage (GTDB taxonomy): Bacteria > Verrucomicrobiota > Verrucomicrobiia > Opitutales > Opitutaceae > IMCC26134_A. The sequence continues at coordinate 664 of JAIYBI010000312.1, forward strand.
CAGTTGCCGGCGCGGCAACCGGCCTCGATGCGGATGCCGCAGGCCTCGGCGGCGTCGAGAAGCGTGGCATGCTCGGGAGACCAGCGGGTGGTCTGGCCGGACTTGGAGAAACTGATCAAGGGGCCTCCAGCGAAAGGCACGGCAGTGAAGGCGGCCTTCGCATCGGGCTTGGCGGCCTTTTTAACCGAGGCGGGGCCGAAGGCCTCAAAGTGGACGGCGGCATCGGGGACTCCCCAAGTGCGGAGATCATCGGTGATGCTCTCCATGAACGCGCCGGGACCGCAGAGGTAGAAGTTGTAGTTTTGGGACGGCAGCAGGCTCTTCATCAGCTCGACGGTGACGCGGCCCTCGTGTTGGAAATCGCGATCAAGGACATCATCTTTCCCCGGGCGGGAGTAGCAGATGTGGAGTTTGAGGTTCGGGTATTTTTGAGTGAGAGCGAGAGTCTCGGCGCGGAGCATGTGGTCCTCGCTGCCGCGCGAGCCGAAGAAGAACCACACCTCGCGGTTGGAGCGCGCCTCGATAAGGGCGTGGGCCATGGCGATCATAGGGGTGATGCCGACGCCGCCGGAGATGAGCACGGCGGGTTTTTCCTTTTCGAGATCGAGGAAAAAGTGGCCGGCGGGTGCCTTCACGTCGAGGATGTCGCCCTCTTTGATGTTGTCGCAGAAAAACGAAGAACCCTTGCCCGGCGGGTGGTCGGTCTTGGGCGGGGGCGGGCAGCGTTTAATGGTGACCCGGTAGTGGGTGGAGCGGGCGCAGTCGGAGATCGAGTAGCAGCGCACGATGGGCTTGGCCTGACCGGGCAGGGTGAGCTGGAACGTAAGATACTGACCCGGCTTGAAGGCCGGAATCGGGCGGCGATCATGAGGGGTGAGATGGAACGAAAAAGTGTCGGCGCACTCGGCGATTTTTTTTGCGACGGTGAACTTGCGGATGCCGTTCCAGCCGGAGCGTTCCTGCTCGACGGAATCAAGTCGCAGGCGGGCGGCACGGACATCGAGCGCCAACCGCTCCAAGGCGAGCGACTGGGCGGTGCGGGCGTGGACGGCGCCGCGCAGGGAATTGAACAGAAGTAACGCGAGTTGAGCCGCGAGTCCTCCGAGAAGCAAATAGCCGACAAGTAACGCTAAGCCGCTGGGCGAGAGATCAAGGGACGGCATAAAGTCTAGGATGATGACGTTGAATAACTGGGCCCGTTTAACATTTGTATGTAAGTCAAATTCTAGCTTCAAGTCATAAGCTGAAATGAATACTAGAATCAGAATACTAATGCTGACGGCAGGGACGTTTCTAGGTCAGATTTCCAGTCAGGTGAGAGCGGGGGAGAGGGAAGAATTTATTCTGTCAAAAGTCTTGGGCAATCAATCCTGTGCCACGAGCGGGTGCCACGGCGGGGCCGGACCGGTGCATGGCACGGTGGGTAAATTTGAGCGCGAAGATCCTCATGCGAGATCGTTCGGCACGCTCGCTACTCCGCGCTCGGCGCGGATGGGGGAGATGCTGGGGATCGCGGATGTGACGGCGAGCCCGAGCTGCACGGCATGTCATGCGCCGGCGGCGAGTGTGCCGGCAGCACTGCGGGGTGCGGATTTACGCGTTGAGGACGGGGTGGGTTGCGCCAGTTGTCATGCCAGTTCGGATACATGGTTGCGGTCGCACACGCGGACCGACCTTGATCACGCGCAGAAAGTGGCGGCGGGAATGCGGGATCTTCGGACGGCCTATGCGCGCGCCAATGCGTGCGTGGCGTGTCATCAGGTGATCGAGCCGCGTTTGGTGGACGCGGGGCGGCATCCGCGTTTGATTTTTGAACTCGATGGGATGATCGCGGCGGAACCGCGGCATTGGCGGGAAGTGCATGGCTGGGACGGGGCGAAGGCGTGGCTGGTCGGGCAGGCGGTGGCGTGGCGGGAGGCGGGCGCGGTGCGGGCAGCAGGCCGTGACGAGTCGGCGGGGGCGGTGGAGCGGGAGCGGGCGCTGGCCTGGCTGGTGCGGACAGCGGGGGAGCAGGTGTTGTTGGGCGCGCAGGAGAAGGGACCCGATGAGTTGGCGCGCGAACTGGAGGCGCATTGGTCATCCGAGCATGGGGCGGTGGTGCTGCGGCGACTGGCACTGAGTGCGGGTGAGTTTCGCGATCCGAGTGTGACGCGACTGGAGCAGGCTTATCGGGCGGAGCGACTCGTGCTCGGGCTGGATCGTCTGCTGGCGGCGTGGCCGGAGAGGGCACGGGCTACCGCCTGCGGTCCGCTTTTAGACAGGCTTTTTGCAGCGGCGCAGTCGGTGCCGGATTTCGAACCCGAAGAGTTTGCCGCGCGTCTGGAAAGTTTTTCGAAGGCGGCGGCGGAGTGAGCAATCCACTCAGGGCCCGGCCGTGATCGGAGCCGTTTCTTTGCGGAGTTGTGGATCACGAGGGAACTTGGCGTAGGGGAGGCGCACGCCGCGTTCGAATTGGTAGTCGGCGCGGAGCCCCGCGGGTGGCGCGAAGGCGGCTCCGCCGGAGGCGGCGATGAGGTCGTCCTGGTCAATGCCATCGCCGGACACGCCGATGGCTCCGATGAGCACGCCGTTGCGATAAAGCGGGAAACCGCCTGGGAAAATGGTGATGCCGTTTGGCAGCTCGGGCTCGAGCAGAGGGGTGCCGGTGAGCAATGGCAGGGAGAAGGCGAGTTGTTCGCCGTTGAGTGGACCGGGTGGACGTCCGCCGATGCCGGGGGGAAAGTTATCCTGGGAGAGAAAGCCGATGGTGCGCGAAGAGACGGCGCGGGCCGGGGTGGTGTTGATGTAGTAAACGACGGTGCGGGCTTTCTGCACGGAAACATCCCAAGAGAAGATCGTGGCATCGGGGGTGCGGAAGGTGCCGAGGACGGCCGGAGCGACGCCGGGGACGCCGGGGTTGCTGACGACGCTGATAAAGACCTGCGCCGGACGGCCGGCGGGCAGGCGTATGCCGGCGCGCGTCTGGCGGCATCGGGCGGCGGCGGCGGCAAGGATGGACTGGACCTCGCCGGCGGAAAGGCGCGACTGGCCGCCAAGCAGGCCGGCCGCGGGATCGGCCACAATCGGCGCGCGCAACTCACCACTCAGGCCTCCGAGCGTGGCGGCGGGCCAAACGACGGGTGCGGGTGGAGTCGCGATCATGGGCACGGGTGCAAGTCCGGAGGTCGCGGCGAGGCGGGCGGGGCTGGCGACGTAGGGCACGCGGATGCCGTCAATGAGCACTCCGGAGCCGCGGATGGCGGCGGGCGGAGCGTAGCCGGACTGGCCGGCGAGGGCGGCGGCTTCGTCGGCATCGGCGCCGGTGATGGAGGCATCCTCCGCCTCGGTGCCGTCGCCGGTGACGCCGATGCCGGCAAAAAGCCGTCCGGCCTTGTAGAGGGGAACGCCTCCGGGGGAGGCGTAAAGACGGGTGCCGGGGATGCGGGTAACGCCGTCGGCGGCGCGGAAGTAGTTAGTATCTGAATACGCGAGATTGGAGAAGCCGACGCCGACGAGAGGACCGGGCGGGCGGTTGCGCACGCGGGGCGGGAAGTTTTGCTGAATGATAAAGCCGGCGGTGCGAGGGGTGAAGGCCTGCTCGTTGGAGCTGAGGAAGACGGCGGTGCCGGCCTTGGCGACGGCGATGGCACGTTCCTGCGCCGTGATGCCGGCGGCGGGCTCACCGTTGGCGCGGAAGAGGGCGAGTTCGCGGCCATCACGGTCCACGATCGCGATGACGGAGCGGGGGAATGATTCCAGAGCGCGGTCGGCGGATTGCGCGGCGATGAGCTGGAGATCCGAGGCGGTGTAAGCGGGCGGGTTGATCGCCGGGCTAAATGCACGCGCTGCGGCTCCGCAGGCCAGCACGGCGCCGGCGGCTAGAAGCAGGCGCAGGCGTGGTGGGAACGAGTTTCTTGGCACCGGCATGGGAAAAGAATTAGGCGGAACGGAGGCGCTTGGCGAGACCGGCCGCGAACAGAAACAAGTTAACGAACGAACGGGCGTTCAATGGGGTATGGGCGGCTTTGAGTCCACCTTTTGGCCGGTGAGCAAGCGGTGGACGGCCTGGCGCAGGGACTTTTCGTCGTAGGGCTTGGTAAGCAGACCGGTCGCGGGCAGGGAGAGTTGCTCGCGGAGGGATTGCTCGGGGCCGGAATCGCTGACCATACCGGTGGAAAACAGCAGTGGCAGGCCGGGCCGGAGGCGGCGGAGTTCGAGGGCGATGACATCGCCGGTGCGGCCGGGCATCATCACATCCATGATGACGAGGGCGATTGGCTGGCCGGGTTTTCCTGCGAGCTTCACTGCCTCGTCGCCGCCAGTGGCACAGATTACGTTGTAGCCGGCGTGAGTGAGAATCTCGCTGGAGATGTCGCGGATAAACTCCTCGTCGTCGCAGACCAGGATGGTTTGCCCGGTGCCTCGCGACAGAGCGGGTGGGGCTGGTGCGGCGGCAGGCTGGGACGGGGCGATGATGGCGGGCAGATAAACCTCGAAGACGGTGCCGACCCCGAGGGTGCTCTTTACATCGAGGAAGCCACCGTGGCTGCGCACGATGCCAAAGGCGGTGGCGAGGCCGAGGCCGGTGCCTTTTCCGGGGGCTTTGGTGGTGAAAAACGGCTCAAAAATACGGTCGAGCAGCTCCGGGGGGATGCCCTGACCGGTATCGCGAACCGAGATGCGCAAGTAGGCGCCCGGTTTGGTCGCGATGGCGAAAGGAGAGGCCGTTCCACCGAGTGAAACCCGGTCGGCCTGGAGGGTGAGCACGCCGCCGTCGGGCATGGCGTCGCGGGCGTTGACCGCGAGGTTGAGCAGCACCTGGTGGAGCTGGGTGGCGTCGGCGAGGACGAGGGGAAGATCGGCGGGCAGGCTGCGCCGGATTTCGATGCTGCGCGGAAAGGTCTCGTCTATCATGCTGGCGAGTTCGCGGATGACGTCCTTTATGCGGAGGGGAATGCGCTCGCCCTCGATTCCGCGGGCAAAGGTAAGGACCTGGCGCACCACGCCCGCGCCGCGACGGGCGGCGGACTCGATGGAGTTAATGCAACTCTCACCGGCCTCGCCCGGAAAACGCATGCGGAGAAGTTCGATGCTGAGCAGGATCGGCGAGAGCACGTTGTTCAGGTCGTGGGCGATGCCGCCGGCCAACATGCCGATGCCTTCCATGCGCTGGGCGCGGAGGAGTTGCAGCTCGAGCTGCTTTTTCTCGGTGATGTCCTGCTTCATCGCCACGAAATAGGTAAGCGTCCCGGCGGGATCACGCGCGGGGGCGATGGTCATATGCTCTCGATAGACGGCGCCGCCCTTGCGCCGGTTCTGCACTTCGCCCGACCAGATTTCGCCGCGTTTCAGGGTGGCCCACATTTCCTGGTAAAACTCCCGTGAGTGAAGGTTGGAGTTTAAGATGCGCGGGTTCTGGCCGA
>JAIYBI010000239.1 GCA_027488595.1 Opitutaceae bacterium
ATCTTTGCCACCGCGCCCGAAGCTATAACGATTACCAGAACTTCGGGGCCGTTATAACGAAGGCCAAAACCGCCTGTTTCAACAGCGGTCACCGGATGGAGGACCATTTCGTTGCTATTACCGAATTGGTCGCAATCGGCAACCTGCTGCAAAACACCGCACCGCCCCGATTTCCGCCGCCGTGACCAGCCAGATCGACGTCTGCGGTCTCGCCGCCGCCGGAGCTCCGCCACCCCTAACCGGCAATTGGACGCTCGCCTAACAGGCAATTGGACGCTTGCGCAACAGGCAATTGAACGCTCAGCCCCCCGCGCCCTGGAGGAGACCGTGCGCGCCACAACGCATGCACTTCTAGAGAGTTGAACATTCCCCGCCGCCACAACACCATCACGCCATGAGCACCAAGGAAATCGTCCAAGACTTGCTGCGGAAACTCCCGGAAGACGTTTCGCTCCACGAAATCGCTCGCGAGATCGAGTTTGTGGCGGGCGTTCGCCAAGGTCTGGCCGAACTCGACGCAGGCCAAAGCATCCCCCTGGCCGAGATCGAAAGCGAACTGCCGTCATGGGCTATTCGGTAGTCCGTGAAAAAGCCCGCCAAGAAAAGTTAGCCGCGTGTTTGGCTCCGGGGCGCGCCGCCGTCTCCGCGTTTCATGCCCTGCACTCACTACGTGTGAGCAAATTTGACTGTGTGACTTTTTACGCTCAACGACGCATTTTTCCGAAACCGGCGTTGCGCTAGTCGGTTGCGGGCTTCACACCCTTTCGCAACCCATGGCGCGCGCAAAGTCTTCCCCGTCTTCGTCCCAGTCTTCCGCCACCATCGGCTTCGCGTCTCGCGTCTGCGGGATCTGGCTCGCCGCCGACAAGCTCCGCAACAACATGGGCGCTGCGCCATCTGCGCTCACCGGTAAGCACGCACGCGCACTCGCCTGAAGATCGCACCGACTCCACGCCACCGCGATTTCGCCCATGCCGCCCAAAGTCACCTACCAGCAAGACCACGAGCCCGGCTCGCTCTCGCTCAACGAGGCCGGCATCGAGGACCTGTTCATCCAAAAACTCCGCGACCTCAAATACACCGACCGCCCCGATATCCACGACCGCGCCTCCTTGGAGAAAAACTTCCGCGAAAAGTTCGAGGCCCTCAATCGCGTCCGCCTCACCGACGCCGAGTTCGCCCGGCTGCTCGAAGAGATCGTCACGCCCGATGTCTTCACCGCCGCCAAGACCCTCCGCCAGATCAACGCCTTCACCCGCGACGACGGCACGCCGCTGAACTACACCTTGGTCAATATCAAGGACTGGTGCAAAAACACCTTCGAGGTCGTCAACCAGCTCCGCATCAACACCGCCTACAGCCACCACCGCTACGACATCCTTCTCCTCATCAATGGCGTGCCCTGCGTGCAGATCGAGCTGAAGACGCTCGGCATCCATCCGCGCCGCGCCATGGAGCAGATCGTCGATTACAAGAACGACCCCGGCAACGGCTACACCAAGACCCTCCTCTGCTTCCTCCAGCTCTTCATCGTCAGCAACCGCGACAGCACCTACTACTTCGCCAACAACAACGCCCGACACTTCTCCTTCAATCAGGACGAGCGTTTCCTGCCCATCTACCAGTTCGCCGACGAGGCCAACAAGAAGATCACTCACCTCGACGACTTCGCCGCCACCTTCCTGGTGAAGTGCACCCTCGGCCACACCATCAGCCGCTACATGGTGCTCATCCAGAGCGAGCAAAAGCTGCTCATGATGCGCCCGTATCAGAAGCAGCCCGCTCGCCTCACCCGCCGCGCTTCAGCTTGCGTTTGATCAGCGCCGCCAGCTCCTCGCGGCCCTCCACGCGCAGTCCCCACGCCGCCGCCGCGAACACGCCATCAGAACCGCCACCGCCAAACATAACGCCTTTCTCAGGGAGCTAGGTTTGCCCCCGCTTCCCCTGGGGCAGGCCAAGAAGTAGCCAAGTCTAAGAATTTTAGGCGTCAAAAATCCCCTTGGATTTACCTTAACTCCTTAGCGATTAAGGTGGTGCCAGAGGCCGGGATTGAACCGGCGACCAAAGGCTTATGAGTCCTCTGCTCTACCACTGAGCTACACTGGCATTCACCACTTAAATTCCCGGAACTGAACTTGCGTCCGTCCGAGCCTGCCTCGCTTGAAACAGGGGCGCTAACTACGTTCGCCTTGCTTCCCGCCGCAAGCAAAAATCTCTCCGTCCGCGCCCGACCCCCAGCCAAGGCCCGGCACGCGGCCGGTTCGTCGCGCCTTCAAACCGCGGCAAGTCGGGCGATGTCGGCCAGCGCGGCGGCTCGCTCTGCGGCCGTCACATCCGCCACCCGCCAGCCGTTGCCGGCGATGCGGGCGAGCTCGGCGCGGGTGTAGCCCGCCTCGGTGGCGAGTGCGCGGTATTCGTCCAGGAGGGTGTTGTTGAAAACCAGCTGGTCGTCGGTGCTCACCGTGCAATTCACGCCGGCATTCAGCAACGCGCGCAGCGGATGCGCGGCGAGGTCGGGAACGACTTGCAGGCGGACGTTGCTGATCGGGGTGATGTCGAAGGTGACGCCACGCTCCACCGCGAGGGCGACCACGGCCGGATCCTCGATGGAACGCACGCCGTGTTGCACCCGGGTGACACCGAGTTGCTCGATGGCCTCGCGCACGCGGTGGGCACCGTCGAACTCTCCGGCGTGGCATTTGGTGACCTTGCCGGCGGCGCGCAGGCGGGCCCAGACGGGGGCCGTCCAGGCCTCGGTGGGCGCGGGTTCGTGGCCGTGCAGGTCCACGCCGGCGATGCCGTCCTGGTTTACGAGGTCGTCAATGATTGCCTGCATCGGGCCGGCGTAGTCGCTGCGCAACATGCCGGCGTAGAGCTTGACCGTGAGGCCGGGCGGCACGGCGGCGTGGATGGCGGCAACGATTTCGCGGACGGGGACGTTGATAAAATGGGCGACGGCGAGGTGAATGCTGCACTCGACGTAGCGGACGTTGGCCACGACGTGTTTGGCGAAGGTCAGCCGTGCGGACTCGTGGTAACGCTCGGGAGAAGTAAACCACGGCAAGGCGTGGCCGAGCAGGATCTCGTCGAACTTGGGGAAACTCGGGAAGCGGTAGTCCGGCGCGTGGAAGTAGGGCTGCGGCGGATACACGTCGGGTTTCCAGGCGTGCAGGAGCTCGTAGGGGAGCGAACCATCGAGAGGCAGA
>JAIYBI010000502.1 GCA_027488595.1 Opitutaceae bacterium
AGGTGCTGGACCAGATCGGCCAGATGACCGGGGTAAACTCGTCCGAAAGCCTGATTCACCTGTCGACCCGGATCGACCGCGCGGTTTAGGCGTTGGGAAAACCGCGGGTCAGAACGGCGGCCAACGCCGAATCGCGCGCCTCAGGCGGTAGGGCGGCGAGGGTTTTCAGCCGTCGCTTGGAGGGCGGGCGCAGGAATACCTGCCCGGTCTGCAAATAACCCAACACATGGTCCCCGACCCGGATCGGCACCGACGTTTCTGTCAGGCCGGCGAAACACTCGAGGGTGCGAGCCGCGCGGGTGGCGCCGGTCTCGATGCGTTGCTGCAATTGCAAACACGCCGAGCAGGTGGCGTTGGCCTGCCGCAGGAGCGCGCAGAATGGATTCAAGCGTTGCGAGCCTTGCAAGGGAGGCTGGAAGGAGCCCGCCGCCCGCAGGACCAGAGGCAGGCCTATCGTGGCTTCAAAGGCCTGCTGATACTCCAGAAAGAGAGCGGACTGCTGAAGATTGCACACGACCGCAGCGAGATCAACGGCGCGGGCTTCCATGCCGTCCCCCGCTCGTTCGCCAGCGAGCGTATCAGAACCGTGCGGGGAGTTTTGAAAGGCAATCACGGGAGGGCGGCGGGCGAAACGTAATGGGAAATCAATTACCGTTTACGAAAAAGCCGCGCAGCTCATGGCTGCGCGGTTTGCGGAGGCTTTGCCGAGGCCGGGCGGGTTAGAGATTGAAGCCCACACCCACCGACCAGAGGAACGCTCCGTCGTTGAAGTTATGCGTCGGGGATTTGGAGCCTTTGAACGACCAGGCGTAGTCCGCGATTGCGAAGAGGAAGGTCTTGGGGAGCACGTAGAACTTGAGTCCGCCTTCGATCCCGGCTGCCCAAGTGTCGCTGGTGTTTTCACCGTAAAGCGCGCCGACATTCAATCCGACAAAGGGACGGAAGCGCCCCGAGCCGAAGTGCTGATCCACCGCGATGAAGGTCGAGGCATCGTAGCTGGCTCCACCGCCGCCGGCAGCATTGGAATAGTTCACGGATTGGCGGGCCGCGACTTCGAAGGTGTCGGTGAGAAAATATCCAACCGAAAAGTTCAAGCCGCCGAGCGAGTCGTCCATCTCTTTATTGCTCGCGCCGGAGCCGCCCAAGGTGAACTCCCAGTCGCCAGTGCGGGCGCCGTAGTCGTCCATGCCACGAGGAGGAGTCGTGCTGAGATTGGTGCCGGAGGTCGTGGCTTGAGCGAAGGCCGGGGATAAACCGGCAAAGGCGAGCAGGGAACTGACGAGGATCAATTTGGTCGTTTTCATTTTGTTTAGGTCTTGGTTTTTTCGCACCCCGTTGCCGGGGGGCCGAACTTCCCGGCGGGCGCGGCAGAGGTCGCATCCAACCGGAAGGTCATTGGCGCAGAGTAGTTGAGCCCGACCTCGGCGGGTATAGGGCGATCCCCTACCACGATGACGCACGTCTGGCCAAAGCCCGTAAACCAACCATGGTGCGAGAACGCAAAAACAAGAACGTGCGGCCCGCGCCGTTCGCCTCCGCCACCCGACACCATGAGCAACATCCATCCCTCCACTCGCATCGGACATATCCACCTCAAGGTAGCCGACCTCGACCGGGCGCTGGCCTTTTACTGCGGGGTGCTGGGCTTCCAGCTCATGCAACGCATCGGTCGCGACGCCGCCTTCATCTCGGCCGGCGGCTACCACCACCACATCGGGCTCAACACCTGGGAAAGTCGCGGCGGCTCGCCCCCCGCGCCCGGGACGACCGGCCTTTACCACACCGCGATTCTCTATCCGGACCGCGCTTCCCTCGCGGACGCCCTGCGCCGGCTGCGCGATGCCGGCGTGGCGCTGGAAGGCGCGGCCGACCACGGCGTCAGCGAGGCGCTCTACCTGCACGACCCCGACGGCAACGGCGTGGAACTCTACCGTGATCGTCCCGAGTCGGAATGGCCGCGCGACGCCCAAGGCGGTCTGGCTATGTTCACCCGCGCCCTCGACTTGGATGCGCTGCTCAAAGCGGCGCCGCGCTCCGCCACTTGAGTAACTGGAGAGGACCGGCTGCGATCAGCCCTTCGCTCCGGCTTTGATCTCGATGACGTCGTGCGGTGCGGCTTCTTTCTGGCCGGCGGGGGACACACGAATGTAGCGGGCTTTCTCGCGCAGGGTGGCGAGGTCCTTCGCACCGAGGTAACCCATGCCGCTTTGCAGGCCGCCAACCAAGTTGGCCAACACATCGTCGGCGCTGCCGGAGACCTCCTTGAGGGCCTCGATGCCCTCGGCGGTGAGCTTGCGGGTCTTGTCGGTCTTGTCGTGGCCGTAGCGGGCGGCGCTGCCGGCCGCCATGGCCGCGAGAGAGCCCATGCCGCGATACTGTTTATATACCTTGCCGTTGATCTCCATGATTTCGCCGGGAGCTTCGCGGCAACCGGCGAGCAGGCCGCCGAGGATGACGGCGTCGGCGAGGGTGAGGGCTTTGACGATGTCGCCTGACTTTGTGATGCCGCCGTCGGCGAGGATTTTGACGCCCTTCGCCTGCGCGGCGCGGGAGGCGACGTAGAGGGCGGTGAGTTGAGGAATGCCGACACCGGCGACGATGCGGGTGGTGCAGATGGAACCGGGGCCCTGGCCGATCTTGATGACGTTGGCGCCGCGCTCGGCGAGGAACTCCACACCCGCGCCTGAGGTGACGTTGCCGGCGATGATGGTGAGGTGCGGGAAAGCGTCGCGGATCATGCGCACCATGTCGCCGACACCGGCGGTGTGGCCGTGGGCAGTGGAGATGGCGACGGCGTCAATCGCCTCGTCCACGAGGTGCCCCACGTGGGTGATGATCTGGTCGCGGTCGAGGGCACCATCGGGCAGGCGGACGGGGGCGATGGCGGCGCCGACGACGAGGCGGAAATCGGAATCGCGGGCGGGTTTGCGGCGGGATTTCGCATCGTTCATGATGCGATCCACGTCGGAGAAAGTGACGAGGCCGCGGAGCTGGTCGTGGTCGTCCACGACGAGCATTTTGTGGATGCCCACGTGTTCCGAGAAAAAGGTGTCGGCGGCCTTGATCGGGTCGGGCTTGAGTGCGCGGGCGTTGACGGTGAGCAAGTCGGCGCGCGGCGTCATCGTCTCGGCGACGGAGCGGGTTTTGTAGCGTTCGCGGACGGCGGATCCGGGAAGGAGGCCGATGAGTTTGCCGGCGGCGTCGAGCACGGGGAAGGTGCGGAAGCCGTATTTTTTAACTTCAACGAGTTCTAGGATGTCGCCGATGTGGAGATCGGGAGAAACGGTGATGGGGTCCTGGATGAGGCCGTGGATGTGGCGCTTCACGCGGGCCACTTCCTTCACCTGGTCCTTGGCCGGCATGTTGTAGTGGATGAGACCGAGGCCGCCATTGAGCGCCATGGTCTTGGCCATGCGCGATTCGGTGACGGTGTCCATGTCGGAGGACACAACGGGAATCGAGAGCCGAAGCTGGTCGGAGAGGGCGGTGGATGTGTCGGCGTCCTTGGGCAGGATGTCGGAGTAAAGCGTCGCGAGCGAGACGTCGTCGAAGGTGAGAGCGACGGGCAGATTAGCGGGGAAGAACTGCCCGGCGGGCTGATAGAAATCGGCGTCGGCGGCGCAGGCGGACGGGACTTGGCTGGAGGCGGTGGAGGACGTGGCAACCTTGTTCATGGATTGCCATGAACGGAGTAAGGCGCGGAGGCGGGAGGGCAATTTGTTTTTCGCGGGAGGCCGGCGGGTGCCGGAGTCCTGCTCCCGCGAAAAACGCCGGCCGAGGCGGCAACTCAGCCCTCGGCGCGTTTCTGGGCGTCGGCCTCGATCAAGGCCTTCACGCGGTCGAGCTCGGTCTTCACCGCCGCTTTCACGGCGGGGAGATCGGCGGCGGACTTGGCCGGAGCCTTGGCGAAGACGTAGAACTTCATCTTGGGCTCCGTGCCCGAGCCGCGCGCGGCGAATGTGTAGCCGTTGGCCAGGGTGACGACGTAGAGATCCTGCTTCGGCACCAACTCGCCGTCGGCGTCGAGAATGTCCATGCGGCCGAAGTCCTCGAACTTGGTCACCGCCACGTCGCCGAAGGAAGCCGGCGGGCTCGCGCGGTAGCCATCAATGATACGCTTGATCTTCGCCGCGCCGCTGGCGCCCTCGTAGTAGAGGTTCACCACGCCTTCGAGGTAGTAGCTCGTGCGTAGGTAAATCTCATCGAGATACTCGGGAATGGTGAGCCCGCGGCCCTTCACGTAGGCGGCGACCTCGGCGAGCATGAGGCAGGCGGAGTTGCCGTCCTTGTCGCGGACGAGGTCGTTGGCAAGGTAGCCGTAGCTCTCTTCACAGCCGAACGCGTAAAAGGTGGAAAACTCCTGCAAGAGCTTCGCGCGGCTGGCGAAGGGCGTGGCGTTGTAATCAATGGCAACGCCGTGCTTGGCGAGGTAGCCGGCCTTCAGCTTGTCCTCGTAGCCGCGGATCTTGCCGGCGATCCACTTGAAACCGGTGAGGGTGTTGATGACCTTCACGCCGTGGCTGCGGGCGATCTCGTCCTGCAGCGCGGTGGTCACGAAGGTTTTCACCAGCGCGACGCGATCGGAGCCGGCCTTGGGGATGACGCCGAGTTCCTTGTATCGGGAAAGACGATACTCGGTCATCAAGGCGCCGATCTGGTTGCCGGTGATAAGGTGCATCTTGCCATCCTTGCCTCGGACCGCTGCACCCATGCGGTCGCAGTCGGGGTCGGTGGCCATGACGAGGTCGAGTCCCTTTTCCTCGGCCAGCTTGATGGCAAGGGAGAGCGCGTCGGCGTTCTCGGGATTGGGGGATTTGACGGTGGGGAAACGCGGATCGTGCACCGCCTGGGCGGGCTCCTCGTGCAGCTCGACGCCCGTCTCCCGGAGGAGCGGCACCGACATGATGTTGCCCACGCCGTGAATGGACGTGAAGGCGACCTTGAGTTTGGCGGCGGCGAAAACCGAGCGGTCAATCACCGCCGTGGCGGCGGCGGCGCGGTAGGCGGCGTCGGCGGAGGCGCCGAGGGTGACCACGCGGGCGAGATCCTTGACCAAATAGGCGGGCAGTTCGCCGAGCGGCACCTTGCCGACCTCGGTGACGATACCCTTGTCGTGCGGGGCAACGACCTGGGCGCCGTCGTCGAAGTAGGCTTTGAAGCCATTGTCGTGGGGCGGATTGTGGCTGGCGGTGATGACCACGCCTGCGTGCGCGCCGATCCAGCGCACGGTGAAGCTCAGCTGGGGCGTGGAGCGCGGACCGGAGAAGATGTAGGCCTGCCCGCCAAGGCGGGACCAGGTGGAGGCGGCGAGTTCGCAGAAGTGGCGGGAGAAGTGACGGACGTCGTGCGCGATCACGAGCGCGGGCAGGCGCGGGTCGCCCTTGGCCGCCAGGTAAGCGGCGGTGTGGCGGAAGAGTCCTATGGTGGCGCGAACGAGGGTATAATCGTTGAGGATGTTGCTGCCGACGGCCGCGTGTTCGGGCGTGCCCAGCGGGCCGACTTTGCCCTGCTCGGCAGCGGTGGAAATAGTGCCGATGGTGCGGCCTCTCATGCCGCCGGTGCCGAATTCGAGATCGCGGTAGAAGCGGTCGTTGAGCTCGCCCCAGGACTGCTTGGCCACGAGCTCGTCGAGACTCGCGGTTGCCCAAGCGGGCAGACCGGCGGAGAGCCAGATCGCCAGGTTGTTGAGCGTGGAGGGAAGGAGGTGCGCGGCGGTGCCGACAGCTTGAAGAGAGGTGAGTAGGCTCATGAGGGATTTTGCGGGAGTTTAAGGAATTCAGTTAGGAAAGCACTGTGCCGGCGACGATCGCGGGCTTGGTGGCGCGGGCGGCCCAGGCGGATTCGAAGCTGTCCTCGTCGTATCCAAAAAGAGGCGACACCTCGAAGGCGAAGGGCGGCAAACCGGTGGCGTCCACCGGGACGGCGGCGCCGTGGGCGTTTGCCCAACGGGTGAACTGGCGCACCTGGTCCTCCGCGCAGGTCTTGGGCGAATCAAGGCCCTCGGCGTTTTTAACCGGCGAGAAATCGTCGGCGCGGTCGGTTTCGATGACAACGGGGTTCTTGGCGAAGGGAAGAGCGTCGAAAACGAAGAGCTCGAATTTAACGCCGTTGGGTTTCTCGGGTTTCACAGGATTGCCGGCGGCGTCGAGGCAGGGGATTTTTTTATCCGCACGATGGAATGGCAGCGCGTCCGCTCCGGTCGCCATGCGGCGGATGAACGCGGCGTCGAGCAGGTGAATGGCGATGCTGCCCGCGATGTAGCGGAGGCGCCCACTCGCGGGATCAACCTCGTCCTGATAGGACTTGGGCAAGTCGGAGTATTCGATGACGACGGTCTGGCCGCGCTGGGCGCAGAAGTGGCCGACCTTTTCGCCGGGATACGCCTTGGGAATCATCTTGCTGCTCATCTCGGAGCGGCGGAGCAGGTGCCATCCGATGAAGGTGGGATCAACGAAACGCACCAGCGGGTTATCCACCTGGAAGTAGCTCAGCATATCTATGCCTTCGCGGGCCATCAGGTCTAACGCGCCGCTGCGGTGGAGGGCGCGCAGCGAGCCTCCGTGTCCATCGGGCGACATCGCGATGCGGTGCTTGTCCTCGAGCAGAATTTTGCCATCGAAACCAACCGCCGGCATACGGCCCTGCTTGAAAAAGTGAACGTGTGTCTCGGCGAGGCCGAAGAAGGCGTGCTCGCGGAAGAATGCGGTGGTCGCGGCATAGTTGATATCGCTGGTCATGACAAACCAATGCAGCGGACGTCCGTAGCGCACGCCGGCGGCGCGTAGTTTATCGGCGAATACCTGAAAAAGACTCTTTTTCAGCACCGGCGTAACGGGATAGGTGCCCTTGGGGCCGTCGTAACCGAGACGCGTGCCCTGGCCGCCCGCGACCACGAAGGCGGCCACTCGTCCGGCGCGCAACGCGGTCTCGCCGGCCTGTTTGGCGGCGGCCCAAGCCGAAGTGTCGCCGCCGTTTTTCGGAAGCGCCTCGAAAGGGGCGGGAGCGAGATCGGACAAGTCCACGCCGGCGGCGCCGCCCGCCTTCTGAACCAGCGTGCGGTTCAATTCGGCGACTTCAGCCAGATCAATCTCGGACGCATCGGCCAGCAGGGCTTTCTGCTGCTCGGGGTTGAGTTGGTCGAAAAAGGCGAAAACGTGGCCTTGGCCGGCTTGTTGAAACGACTCAATGACGGAATGGGTAGCCATGGGGAAATAAGGTCTCATTGAAGGCTCCGACACCCCTCACGGGCAATGCCATTCTCGGCTACTCGCGGAAACATTCCAGGCTCCTCAGGCAGCCGCCCGCTCAGTCCGAAAAGCGAAACACAAATTCCTCCGGCTTCGCGTAGCCGAGGCGGCTGCGGATCACCCGCTCCACATACGCCGGATCGTTGCGCAGACGCTCGAGCACGATTTCCTGCTCCGTGAGTCGCGCCTCCACCTCAGCCAAACGTTGACGGGCGGCGACCTCGGCCTGCTGCACCTGCACATACTCCGCCCGGGTTTGCACCAACACGGTGGCGAGCAATCCGATCACCCCGACACATGCGAGGGCGGATACAATCAGTATGAGACGATGAAGCCAGGTGGGCATGAGTGTTTGCAGGGTTTGTGACAACTGCGCGGCCGCGTGTAAATCACGTCGCGGAAAAATCGTGTTTTTGATTTGGCGTGCCTTGGTCCGCCCGTCCCGCTAACCGCTTGAGGCCATGTATCAGAGTTTCTACGGCCTCGCGGAACTGCCTTTCCACATCACTCCGGACCCCAAGTTTCTCTACCTGAGCCCCACCCACCAGGAGGCGCTTCAGCATTTGAAATTCGGCGTCTTCGAGAAAAAGGGTTTCATTGTTCTCATCGGTGAGGTCGGTTGCGGCAAAACCACCCTTTGCCGCCATTTTCTTAACGACCTCGACAAAGACGGTCGCTTCGACACCGCCCTCATCCTCAACCCCAGCGTCAACGAGACCCAGATGTTGCGCGCCATTCTCACCGAACTCGGCGAGACCCCTCAACACCACGAACAACCCGACCTCATCGGGCAAATCAACCGTGTCCTCCTCGACCGCATCGAGCGTGGCCGCGAGATTCTTCTCATCATTGACGAGGCGCAAAATCTCTCGTTCGAGGTCCTCGAACAGATCCGTCTCCTCTCCAACCTCGAGACCGATAAACAAAAACTCCTCCAAATCCTTCTCATGGGCCAGCCGGAGTTGAAGGACATCCTGAAGCGTCCCGAGCTTCGCCAGCTCCGCCAGCGGGTGCTCGTCCATTATGAGCTCAACCAGCTCACCCGCACCGACCTCGCCCACTACGTGCAACACCGCCTCACCCGCTCCGGCAGCCAGGGCCGACCCTATTTCACTAAGTGGGCGCTGCGAGCGATTTTCGGCTACAGCAAGGGCATCCCCCGCATCATAAATAATCTCTGCGACAAGGCTCTGCTCGCCGCCTTCATCCGCGAATCCGACGAGGTCACCTGGTGGGATGTCCGCCGCGCCATAAAAGACCTCAAGCAACTCACCGACTAAGCTCCTCCGCCCAACACCGACGCCGCCATGAGCCTGATCAACGAAGCCCTCAAAAAAGCCCAGCGCGAGCGCAACCTGGGCGCCACGCCGACCGCGTCCGCCCCCAGCGGCATCGCCGCCGCCGCCGTCACCACCCACGTGCGCACCGCCAGCCACCGCAGCTCGAACGCCCCGCTTTGGTTCGGCCTCGGCCTGCTGCTCCTGGGCGGAGTCGTCACCGCCGTCGTCATTCTCTTTGTCCTGAACCCTTCGCCCGCACCCGCCTCAAGCACCGCAACAACCCAGCCCGCCGTCGCCGCAGCCCCGCAAAGACCCGCACCCACACCCGCCGCCGCACCCGAGATTCCTCTGCCCACCATCACGGTGCCCTCGATGTCCGCCCCGGTTGCTGCCGCGGCTGCTCCGACTCCCGCTCCCGTGCCGGCCGTAGTGATCGCGCCACCAGCACCACCGCCCGCACCCGTTCCCGCCGCCATCTCCACCCCCGCCCCGCCCCCGGCACCCGTCGCCGTGGCAACCGCGAAGAAAGCTCCCGCTCCCGCCGTCGCCGTAAGCGTCGTGCAACCCACGCCGGCCCCGCCCCCAGTCGCCGTTTCCCGCGTCGTCGTTAACAACGACGCAAAAGTCTACGCCGTGCTCGACAAACTCCGCATCACCGGCGTGCGCGGCACGGGCATCGAAGCCCGCGTGCTGATGAACGAAAAGGTCTACCGCATCAACGACCTGATTGACCGCGAGCTCGGCCTGCGCCTCACCGAGGTGAGTTCAAGCCTGCTCGTCTTCGTGGACGCCTCCGGCCACAAATACCAAAAGCCGCTGTAGTCGCGAACCCGGCCCGACCGTCATTACTTCAGCGCCAACACAATCGCTCCGGCCGCGATC
>JAIYBI010000026.1 GCA_027488595.1 Opitutaceae bacterium
GGCGTTACCCGCCTGCGCCTCGATTTCGAGGGTATGCAAGCCGCGCGTGATGGTGCGCTGAAAGACGACCGAGTCGGGGCGTGCGGGATTGATTGCCGCGAGCATCTCCATCGGCATGAGGCGTTTTTCGCTCAATTCGCCGATGCGGTTTGCGAGCGCCTGGGCGGTGTCTATTTGTTTAACGTCCTCGGCCTGGGCTTTTACCAGGGCTTCGCGGCGGTTGCTTTGCCAACGCAGCACTCCGGCGCCCAGATCCAGCAAAGCGGCAAGGACAAGCAACGCGGCGGTCGCAAGCAGAGTCCGCCATAACCACAAGTCACGCACTGCGCCACGGCGCCGGGCGGCGAGAAACTCCGGATCGCGCACGTCGGCCGCGGCGAACCACTCTAAAGGCATCGCGGGCAGCGGGGTTTCGCCACAGGTGAAGGCCACCTCGCCACCGGCACCGAGGCGACCGCTGAGTTCGCCTTCGAGGGTTTGCACGCCGGCTTCGGCGGAGAGCCCGGTCCTGGAGCGCACCTCCTCGAGCAGAGCATCAGTGTCGGCATGCGTGCCGGTGCGAGTGAGCACCAGTGAGGGTGAGGCTGTGCCGGGTTGCCAGGCGATGGCGGTGAGGCGCGCCGGTCCCACGTGCAGACGAATAAAACCCGACTCCCCTGTCGCCGGAGCGGCGCAGAGCGGCACGAACTCCGGAGTAACCACCGCAGCCTCCGTCCAGGCCTCAAGCTCCTCGGCCCCAAAGCGGCGACGGTAGGCACCGAACACCAGAGCAGAGGCACTGTCGTTTGCCGGAATGGCCCCGTAGTAGAGCTGCTCGGGCGGAAAGGGTGACATCCCTTCTAACGCGAGACGCACTTGGGGGGCGACTGCCTCGCCGGGCAAGATCGCGACCTGTCGCACGAAAAAACTATCGCCCGCGAGGACCAGGAAGGGTGGCGGCGGGGGCGGGACAGGTAGAAAACGCGTAAGCACGGACATGGTGAAATCAGGAAGAGGGAGATTTGGTGGTTTTGGGAGCTTTCTCGGGTGCGGCTTCGGGATCGGCTTCGGCTTCTACGGGGGCGACGGTCTCTGGTCCGCTATCGAAAGAGAGTTCAAGGAGGTAAAAGGGATATTTCAACTTTTCATCCGCGCTCGCTGCATTACCCGCGCCGGTTTCAGGCGTGGCATCGGGGGTGGCAGCCTCGGCGGCGGGTGGCTTCACGGTGTCCCCGGTATTTGCATCCGCCGCCACGGCGGACGGAAGCACCACCCGTGAACTGGACGCCATGAGGGCATTTAAACGCAGGCTGGCCGCGCCCTCTTTGACCGTGATCAGGATGCGCACCAGCTTGGCCTCGGCATCAAGCCCGGTGGTGTCCACCTTGGCGCCTACCGCTTTGCCGACCTCATCCAAATCGCGAAACCAGGGCGGCGCGCCGGGCGCGCGCGGGGCCTTGCCGCTCTTGTAGCCTTCGAGGCTGGCGAGCTGAAACTCATCCCACTTGCGCATCATCAACCAACCGGGGGTGATTGCGTTGATGTTGGCGTCCTGGTAACGGTAGAGGGAAACATTCTCGCGCAGGGCGATTCCGAAGGGCGTGAGCGCACCATCCTCGTCGTAAACGTAGGTGCTGGCCACCGCGACGGCGCGCAACTCATCCCACGAACGCAAACTACGCTGGGGAGGCTTATGCGGAATGGCGGCGCGTTCGTAGCGCGTGGCATCGGACTCGATATCTTGCGAGATGTGGTCGGCGTGCATCCACGTAAAAAGGCCGTCGGAGAAACGACGGGCATCCGATTCTCCGAGCCCGAGCGCCTGGGTGAGCAGGACGAGGTCGTCAAATTTCAAGGTCGGCAGGGAGACTCGTCCGCTTTCGTCCTTGAACTCAAAGCTGACCGAGAGCCCCTCGCGCGGCGACTCGCCCGCGTAGGCGTAGGGGTCGCCCCACCCCTGCGCGGGTGAGTTGAGCTTGCCGTCGTCTATGGTCTTTATCTCCGACATCACCGCGAGGGTCGTTTCCAGGGCGGCAAAGGCATCGTTCTTCAGGCGGTCTTTGTCGGCCTTGCGGGTCGCCAGCACGAGCTCGACCTCGCTGCTCTCCATGAACTTTACGAGCATGAGCGAGGCCAGCATCAGCGTGATCAAAACCACCACGATGACCGAGCCACTCTGGCCGCCACGACGGGAGATGAGAGCGTGCGCGCGCATCAGGAACGAGTCACGCCCTCCCCGCGCGTTGGAAGGATGATCGTGCGTTCGAGGCTCAATTTGCCGTGACTGAAACGAAGGTGCAGGCGTTGCGGCACAAGATAGGTGCCAGCAGGCTCGCGCTTGGGCTCTTCGAGCAACTCCCAGCGCTTGAAGCTTGCGTCGTAGTATTCCCAGCCGAGCGAAGTTACAAAGGGGGACAACACGGTCTCACGCGGCGCTTGCTGATCACGCCGAACTTCCAGCCGGGATTGCCACCCCATCACGAGGCCGCTCCGCTCGTCCACCGCGAGCGAAAGCTCGACATCGGGCAGCGGCGACTCGGGCCAGGTAAGGAGACGGCTGCCCTCGGGCAAGGTGAAGACAAGCCGCGCCGCGTCACTGCCGTTCTCCTGACGCACCTCCTTCACGGCGAGAGCGTCTCCCGCCGGACCCAGGGCCGCGGACTCCAGCAGACCCTCGACATGATTGGCCACCGCACGGGCGTGCTGGGCGAAAAGCCGCTCGTCGCGCCCGCGTCCCCAAGCTTCGGCCATGGAGAAAACAAACACGTTAAGCGCCACCAGCAAGGACCCGAGCAAAGCGAGTGCGAGCAACACCTCCAGCAAGGTGAAGCCCGACGCGCGATCGCCGCGAGCCGTCAGACGCTCCGCGCGAGACGATCCGGCAGCGAAGCAAATGCGGGGCGTTCCAGTCGTGCTCATCGCATCAACTCCCGTGACTTTTCAAGCCGCTTGCGGGCGGCCTGGGTGCGTTCGTTTCGCTCCGCTTCCGTGGACCAGGTGGGTCGCAAAAGCCGCAGGTTGGACGTGGTGCGGAGAAGTTCTCCTCCCTCGGCCGAAGGCGGCATTTCCACCTCCAGCACGACGTCGAACAAATCGCTCACGGACGTGGGAGCGATGGTCGCGCGCCAGCGGGCGGTGCGGCCATCCGGCAGGATGACGTCTCCTCCGCGCTCGGCGGTGGCCC
>JAIYBI010000209.1 GCA_027488595.1 Opitutaceae bacterium
CAGAAAGCGGGTAGCTTTTCCACCGCGCTTCGAAGCAGCTCGGGGCTCCGGTGAATGTAGGTCTCGCTCACGGTTTTCTTCGCGTGGCCGGTCAGAATATCGGCGAGAATCGGGTCAACGCCCGCATTGACGAGCAGGGTCTTGAAGCTGTGGCGAAACGAGTGAAATCCGTAAGGCTTAAACACGCGCCCCTTGCCCTTCGTCTCGCCGATGGAGTCGTTGGAGATATTCGCCTTGCCGATCAATTTTTCGAACTCGCACGAGAGTCCGGTGTTTCCACCCGTGTAGCGTCCGGCCAGCTTTGGGCAGAGGTGCTTCTTGGCGCTGTCGGCCGAGGGTAGAGTCAGTAAGTGGGCCTCCAGGCTCGGATGGATGGGGCACCAAACCTTTTTCTTGTGTAGCTTCGTTTTGGACGGCTCGAAGGCGACGACTCGCTTTTCTAGATCAACGTTGCTCCATGTGAGATTGACGCAATCGGTGAGGCGGGCGCCGGTATAGGCACCGAGGTAGGCTGCGGTGAGCCAGTCGTCCTTTGCGTGGCTCAAAATGTCATGCACCTGCTTCGCCGTGAATGGCCTCTTGCTCTCGCCTTCGGCCTCCGGGATGTCGCTGCCAGGAACCGGATTCGCAGCGACGTGTCCTTGGCGAAGGGCGAGTTGGAACGGGATGTTTAGGATCTTCGCCTCCTTCTTCACCGACTGTGGTTTCTTCCCTGCCTTCAGGCAGGCGTCGAAATACGATTGGAGGTCGGAGGCCTTGATGTCCTCCAGGTAGTTTTCGGCGCGCTTGCCAAGGTGCGCGAGAAATTCCTCCGCGACCTGCTTGTAGCGCTTGTGGGTGCCGGGGCTCTTGCGCAGGTCGACGCGATTCAGCCAATCGTTGAAGAACGCGCCGACCTTGGTGAACTCGACCCGCTTGGGATTGATCCGGTTGAAGATCGACTCGATTGACTTGCGTAGCGCGATCTCGGTGCGATTGCCGCGTCCGATCTGTTCGATTTCGTCCGCAATCGACTGGGCCAAGCGGCGCGCCTCGGCGCGCTCCTTCGGCGTGCCGGTGTCTTTCACACGCGTGGCCCGCTCGGTGCGGGTGCCGTCCGCCAGCGTGATGCAGGCAAACCAAGTTGACTTATGTCTCCGAATGCTGGCCATACCGATTACAACAAAGTTACAACGACGAGTCGCAAGTTAATATGGTTTTTGTTGTTATTATGTTGTAACGTTACCTATGTAGGACTCGAACTTTTCAGGCCTTATTGAGACGGACTAGACTCACAGGTTCGAGTCCTGTGGCGTCCACCACTTTTAGCGCGAGGAAGCCGCGGGTTTTGCGCCGGGAGTCAGCAACGCGTGCAGCAAAACGGCGGCGGCGACGGACACGTTGAGCGACTCGACTTTGCCGCTGCCGGCCAGGGTGACGAGGCCGGTGCAGGCCTTGGCGACCTCGGGAGCAATGCCGTGCTCTTCGTTGCCCATCACGAGGGCGAAGGGGCGGGCTGAGGCAGCACGCGAAACGGGAGCGCCACCGCGCGTCGCGGCACCGAGCACATCGTAGCCGGCGGAGGCCAGGGCGCGGAGGAAAGAGGGAAGGTCCGGCACACGCCAGATCGTAAGGTGTTCAAGCCCGCCCTCGGCCACGCGGTGGGCGGCCTCGCCGGGCAGGGCGGCAGAGGGGTGGGCGGGTATCACGATGTCGGATACACCGAAGTAGGCGGCGGAGCGGGCGATGGCGCCCAGGTTGTGGGCGTTGCCTATGCGATCGAGCACGACGAGCGGAGCGCGGGCGGCGACCCAACCGGCGATGACCTTGGGCGTGGGCGCGGAGAGGGCGGGAGCGGCGACTACGCCGACCACGCCGCCGTGGTGCAAGGTGCCGGCGATTTTCTCCAGCTCGGCGGGAGGGACGCAGCGGTAAACTTTTTTGGCGGCGGCGAGGGCCTTGCACATCGCACCGAGTTTGCGGCTGTTGGGGACGTCGAAAAAGAGGCGCTTGAACGAACCGGGCTCGCGGGCGAAGCGCGCCTGCACGGCGGCGAGGCCGCAGAGGATCAATTCGTTGTCGGATGCGGACATGGAAGAAATAGGGACCGGCGAATGCGGAAAAGGCAACTTGTCAATCAATGATTGACTAGTTGCCTTGGAGTGGGCGGCGAGGGTGAGGGCGTGGCAAGGGAGCGCAGGAGGGGTGGGATTGCCGAGGGGGCGGTCATTCGGAAAGTTCGCCGACGAGGGTGAACTCCTCGCGGTCGTGGTAGAGATGGCGCACGCGGGTGCCGGGGGCGAGGCGGCTGAAAACGGAGTCAGGCGCGCGCACCTCGCGCAGGAGGGCGAGGGCGTCCACGCGGCCGAATTTCAGGATGACGACGAAGCGGCGGCACCAGCGTTGTTCGAGCCAGGGGGCCACGAGGTTGCGCAGCACGTGGTGGGGGTCGTCGACGAGATCGCAGAACATCCAGTCGGCGCGCTCGCCGGGGCCGGGGCGGTAGCCGTAGGCGTCGGCGCGGCGGTGCTCGATGAGCGGGTTGTCGAGGGCGCCGCCTTTGAGCGGGCCGTTGTCGAGGGCGATGACGCGCGCGCCGCGTTTGGCGGCGGAGTAGCTCCAGCCACCGGGCGCGGCGCCGAGGTCCACCACGAGTTCGCCGGGCGCGGGCTCGCGACCGAGCACGGTGTAGGCTTCCTCGACTTTGAGGTAGCTGCGCGAGGGGGCGAGGTCATCGTCGGCCATGCGACGCTGTCCGCCGGAGACGAGATCGCGGGAGACGAAGGCTTTTTTGAAGTCCACGAAGTGAACGAAGAGCCCGCGTGACGCGCCGAGGCCGCGCGGGATCTCGGAGACGGCAAGACGGGCTACGCGGCCGAGGCGTTTTTTCAAGAGCTCGCCGAAGGCGGTGGCGACGGCGTCGGCACGGCGGCCGAGGCCGTCGAGCCCGGCGGCGGTGGTGAAGACGCAGGGCCAGGGCGTCTCGAAACGCTCCTCGCGCGCGGAGGCGAGGAAGTGTTCGAGCAAGCGGGCGGCGAGGGCGTTGACCGATTCGCCGGTGAGCTCGACCGGAGTGAGGTGGGTCGCGTAGGCAAAGCAGAGGTCGAGAGGCGTGGGCGCGGCGGCGGTGGCGACCCAGCCGCCGCCCTGAGAGGTTACGGTCAAACCGGCCGTGCGCAGTTCCCTGGCGAGCAAGTCTTCAAATCCAGGTTGGCCGCGAAAAAGCATGGGCGTGGCGCGGTCAGGAGGCGCTGCCGGAAGAAACCGCGCGGAGGCAGCGCCAGAGGGCTTTGACGGGCCATGCCAGCAGATGAAGCACACCACCGATGCCGCCCGCGACCGCGATCATGGGAAGGCGAAGTGCGCGCAGGACGGGACCGAAGGCACGTTGCAGCCCGGGACGACTCGAGTAGAAAAGAGCGGCGGCGGTGATGAGCACGATGCCAATGAACTTTTCGAACGCGTTGATGTGAATCCGATGTCCGTAATGAGCGGATACAATCTCAACCACGAGGATCATGCCCACGTAGCCGATGAGCAGGAACGCGACGTGCTCAAGAACGGGATGTTTCGCGAGCAGCTTTAAACACGCGCCGGCAACGAAACGGAGGGCCAGGATGCCGATGAAAACACCGAGGCACACGATCCACAATTTCGGGCTCATCGCGACGGCGGCGACGACGTTGTCCACACTCAGACTGAGGTCCATAAGCTCGATGGCGGCGACGGTCGCCCAAAAACCGCGCGAGGCGGCGTTGGCGGGGGTCACTTCGTGTTTCTCCTCGGCGGCGGTGTTGGTGAAGTGCGCGCACATCAGGTAGACGAGATAGGCGGCACCCATGATCTTGAGCCACGGATTCGCGATGATGTAAGCCGCACCGAGCATCGCGAGGCCGCGAAAAGCGTAGGCACCGATTATTCCCCAGCGCAGGGCCTTGCGCTTCTGGTGCTCGGGCAGGTGATTGGCCATCGCTGCGATGGCGAGGGCGTTGTCCACACTGAGCAGACCCTCAATGATGATGAGGGAAACAATGATCGGAATCGCCTCGACCCACTCCGCGGCGGAAGGAAAGGCGAAAGCAAGGGGCGCGAGAAAAAGCAGGCTGAACATGCGAGTAGGCTAAAAGGAAGAACGGCCGCAACGGTGGC
>JAIYBI010000474.1 GCA_027488595.1 Opitutaceae bacterium
ACCTGGCAATTCTCGGCGGCGCCGGCCTGACCGAGGCCGGTTTGTGGAATCACAACTCTTTGGTCGTCGCGGCCCAGCGGCGCATGATCACCGCGGCGGAGCGCACCATTTTCGCCCTCGATCACACCAAATTCGGCCGCAAGGCCCTCGCTCTCACCACCGCCCTCGAAGCCCGCCAGACGATCGTCACGGACCGCGAACCTCCCGCCTCGCTCGGCGCAGCCCTCGGCGCCGCGAAGGTCACCTGCGTGGTTGCCGCGCCGTAAACGATTCGGTCAATCCGGCCGCATTCTTGCCGCTGCGCGTTTGCCTTCCTCGCGGGCCTGGCCTTCGTGCCGTCGTGGCCCGCCATTCCTCTTTCGTCTCCGTTTCACCGTTATCCGCCAAGCCCGCTCCCGCTGCCGTGGGCGGCCTTCCGTCAGAAGGACACCCCGAATGCATCCGCCTTCGCGGCGTGCGCCAGAACAACCTGAAGGGCTTCGACCTCGATCTGCCGCTCGGCCGCTACATCGTCGTCACCGGTCCCAGCGGTGCGGGCAAAAGCTCCCTCGTCTTCGACACCCTACACGCCGAGGGCCAGCGCCGCTACGTCGAGACGTTTTCCGCCTACACCCGCCAGTTCCTCGATCTCCTCGACAAACCCAAGGTGGACTCCATCGAGAACATCCGCCCGTCCATCGCCATCGAGCAGACCAACACGGTCAAAACCTCCCGCTCCACCGTCGGGACCATGACCGAGCTCACCGACTACTTCAAAGTCTGGTTCAGCCACGTAGCCACCTGTTTCGATCCCGCCACCGGCAAACCCGTCGAGGACGACACCCCCGCCCGCATCTGGGAAAAAGCCCATTCCGCCCACTCCGGCGAGACTATCGTCGTTGCCTTCAAAATCACCCGCCCCGCCAACCTCAGTTGGTCCGAAATTCTCACCAGTCTCAAAGGCCAATCCTACGTCCGCGCATTATCGCCTTCCCTTTCCGCCCACCGCCTTGACGACCTCCTCGCCGACCCCGCCCCGCTCGCCGACGCCACCCACCTTTTCGTGGCGCAGGATCGCATCACTCTCAATCCCGACTCCCGCACGCGTTTTCTCGAGGCCGCCGAACAAGCCCTCCACTTCGGTCGCGGCGAAGTCCACCTCTTCGCCCCTTCCTCAAACTCCTCCGCCGCCTTCGCGCCCGCCGGGCACTATTCCCGCGGCCTTCACTCCCCCGAGACCGGCCGCACCTTCCGCGCCGCCTCGCCCGCGCTCTTTTCCTTCAACTCTCCCCTCGGGGCCTGCCCGCGTTGCCGGGGTTTCGGTCGTATCATAGAAATCGATACCAACCTCGCCATCCCCGACCGCTCCCTCTCCATCGCCGACGGAGCCATCAAGGCCTGGCAGGGCGAGACCTACGGCGAATCGCAAAAAGACCTTATCCGCTTCGCCAAAAAGGCAGGCCTCCCCGTCAACGTCCCCTTCGCCGACCTCAGCACTGCACACCAGAAACTGGTTCTCGAAGGCGAGCCCGACTACGGCCAGCCCGGCCGCGAGTGGCCCCACGCCTGGTATGGCTTGAAAGGTTTTTTCCAATGGCTCGAAAAAAACACCTACAAAACTCACGTCCGCGTTTTCCTCTCCCGTTTCCGTTCCTACAACCCCTGCCCCGACTGCGCCGGCTCCCGCCTTCAGCCCGACTCCCTCTGCTGGAAATGGCAGGGCAAAACCCTCCCCGAGCTCTACCAACTCCCCGTATCCGACCTGCTCGATCTCGTTTCCACCCCTTCCGACGTAGGGGCGTCGCTTGCGACGTCCGCGCCCGCCTCCGACTCCCGCTCCGCCTCGCTCTCCCTCGACTCCATCCTCACCCGCCTGCGCTACTTGACCCAGGTCGGCCTCGGCTACCTCACCCTCGACCGCACCAGCAAAACCCTCTCCGGCGGCGAGACCATGCGCGTTGGCCTGACTTCCTGCCTCGGCACCTCGCTGATCGACACCCTCTTCGTCCTCGACGAGCCCTCCGTCGGCCTGCACCCGCGCGACATTGACCGCCTCATCGCCATCATCCGCACCCTCGTGGATGCCGGCAACACCGTCGTGGTCGTCGAGCACGACGAGTCCATGATCCGCGCAGCCGACCACGTCCTCGAGATCGGGCCCGTCCCCGGCGCCAAGGGCGGCCACCTCGTTTTCCAAGGCGAAATCCCCGCCCTCCTTCGCGACCGCGACTCCCTCACCGGCGCCTACCTCTCCGGCCGCAAATCCATCTCCGCCCCCGCCACCCGCCGCCCAGTCGCACCCTTCAGGTCTCAGGTTTCAGGTCTCAGCCCTCAGCCGCCCTGGCTCACCTTTACCGGCGTCACCAAGCACAACATCGCCAACCTCACCCTCCGCCTCCCGCTTCACCGCTTCGTCGCCCTCTCCGGCGTTTCCGGCTCCGGCAAGTCCACCCTCCTCGACAAGGTCATCCACCAGGGCCTGCTCGCCAAACGCCTCCAGCTCACCGAGGACGCCGCGCAAATCGCCTCCATCACCGGCGACGAGGCCTTCACCGCACTCGTCCTCGTCGATCAATCCCCGCTTTCCCGCACCCCGCGCTCCAACCCCGCCCTCTACACCGAGGCCTGGGACCTGATCCGCGATCTCTACGCCAAGACGCCCGCCGCCCAGGCCGCCGGCTACAGCTCGTCCTCCTTCTCCTTCAACGCCGGCGACGGCCGCTGCGACCACTGCCAGGGCCTCGGCTACGAGCGCGTCGAAATGCAGTTCCTCTCCGACGTCTTCGTCCCCTGCCCCGTCTGCGAAGGCCGCCGCTTCAAGCCCGAGGTCCTCGCCATCACCCACCAGGACAAATCCGTCGCCGACCTTTTAAACACCTCCGTCGCCGACGCCCTCGTCCACTTCGCCGCCCAGCCCGCCATCCGCTCCCGCCTTGCCGTGCTCGATGAGGTCGGCCTCGGCTACCTCACCCTCGGCCAGCCCCTAAATACCCTCAGCGGCGGCGAGGCCCAGCGCCTCAAACTCGTCAAATACCTCACCGGATACACCGAAGGTGAAATCCTGAATCCTAAATCCAAAATCCTAAAAGATCAGCCCGCGTCCGGCGCGCTTCTGTTGCTCGACGAGCCCACCACCGGCCTTCACCGCCACGACGTCGCCCGCCTGCTTACCGTTCTCCAGGCCCTCGTGGATCGCGGCCACAGTCTCATCGTCATCGAGCACAACCTCGACGTCCTCAAATCCGCCGACTGGCTCATCGAGGTCGGCCCCGACGCCGGCTCCGGCGGCGGCCGCATCGTTGCCGAGGGCACCCCCGAGCAAGTCGCCCGCACCCAGACCGCGACCGCCCCTTACCTCTTCGCCGCACTTCTCCCCGTCCACGACACCAGCTCCGACCTCCTCGCCGCCGAGCCCGACTTCAGGTCTCAAACCTCAGCCTTCATCCCTCCGCCGCAGAGCTGTCTGCGGCTCGAAGGCGCCCGCGAGAACAACCTCAAAAACATCTCCCTCTCCATCCCGCACCGGCAGCTCAATGTCGTCACCGGCGTCTCCGGCTCCGGCAAGAGCACCCTCGCCTTCGACATCATCTTCGCCGAGGGCCAGCGCCGCTTCATGGACTCCATGAGCGCCTACGCGCGACAGTTCGTGGAGCAGATGCCCCGCCCAGCCATCGACCGCCTCACCGGCATCCCGCCCACCGTCGCCATTGAGCAACGCATCACCCGCGGCTCCCGCAAGAGCACCGTCGCCACCATCACCGAGGTCGCCCAATACCTCCGCCTCCTCTACGCCCGCCTCGGCATCCAGCACCACCCCGACACCGACAAACCCGTCGAGCCGCTCTCCCCCGCGCAACTCAAGCGCCTCCTCACCAAAATCCTCGCCACCCCCGCCGCGAAGAAAGCCCGCCACCTCTACCTCTGCGCCCCACTCATTCGCGGCCGTAAAGGCCACCACCAGCCCATCGCCACCTGGATCGAGGACCACGGCTATGAACTCATGCGCGCCGACGGCCGCGTCTTCCCCGTCTCCGCCTTCACCAAACTCGACCGCTACTCCGAGCACGATGTCGAGGTCGTCGTCGCCGACCTCAAAAAATCCGACCGCACCTTCGCCGCTTTGGACGAGGCGCTCAAACTCGGCCACGGCGCCTGCTTCCTCCTTACCGAGAAAGGCACCGTCCTCAGCTGGTTCTCCACCACCCGCACCGACGCCGACTCCGGTGAGAGTTTCCCCGAGCTAGACCCCAAGCATTTCTCCCACAACTCCCCGCGCGGCTGGTGCCCCACCTGCCGAGGCCACGGCCGCGTTTTCCCCTGGATGCTCATCCCCGACGAGGACGCCAAAAACGACGACGATCCCGCCGCCCGCCTCCGCGCCTTCGGCATCGACTCCGAGGACGACGTCGCCGACACCGGCACCCCCTGCCCCGACTGCCTCGGCCAACGTCTCGCCCGCATCCCCCGCGCCGTGAAACTCCACTTCGCGCCGAGAAACCTGAAATCGAGAAACCTGAAACCTGAAGCCTCCTCCCCTCAGGTCTCAGGTCTCAGCCCTCAGGTCTCTTCATCCTCCGCTCCCGCCTCCGCCTTCGCCCTCTCCCTCCCCTCCCTCCTCGCGCTCACTCCCGCCGATCTCATCGCGACCCTCGACCGCCTCGCCCTCGATGAACGCGGTCGCGCCATCGTGCAGGACATCATCCCGCAGATTCGCGAGCGCCTCCGCTTCCTCGACCACGTCGGCCTCGGCTACCTCAGTCTCGACCGCCCGACCGACACCCTCAGCGGCGGCGAAGCCCAGCGCATCCGCCTCGCCGCCCAGCTCGGCACCAACCTCGCCGGCGTGCTTTACGTCCTCGACGAACCCTCCATCGGCCTGCACGCCCGCGACAACGACCGCCTCATCGAAACTCTCCAATCCCTCCGCGACAAAGGAAACACCCTCCTCGTCGTCGAGCACGACGACGAGCTCATGGAACGCTGCGACCGCCTCATCGACCTCGGCCCCGCCGCCGGCATCCACGGCGGCGAAATCCTCGCCGAAGGCACCCCCGCCGAGGTGAAGCGTATCGAGAAATCCCTTACCGGCCAGTATCTCAATCGCGGTATTCGACACCCGCTGCGCGGAGAATACCGCGAAATCCTAAATCCCAAGCGGCTAAATCCTAAAAAGGATAAAACCCAGTTCCTCGAACTCACCGGCGCCTCCCTCCGAAACCTCAAAAACTTCGATATCCGCATCCCGCTCGGCCGGCTAACCATGGTCTGCGGCCCGAGCGGCGCCGGCAAATCCACCCTCTTCCGCGACCTGCTCTACCCCGCCGTAACCCACGCGATCAAAACCAAGACCGCCAAGCTCACCGGCAAAGCCTACGCCAAAGCCACTGGGCACACCGACTCCGACCATTCGTCATT
Source organism: Opitutaceae bacterium (assembly GCA_027488595.1). Lineage (GTDB taxonomy): Bacteria > Verrucomicrobiota > Verrucomicrobiia > Opitutales > Opitutaceae > IMCC26134_A. The sequence continues at coordinate 5,395 of JAIYBI010000474.1, forward strand.
AGACATTCGTCATTCGTCATTCCCGTTCGAAACCCTAAGCGGTGCCCAGGTTTTCAAACAGGTGATCGAGGTGAACCAGTCCCCTATCGGCAAAACCCCGCGTTCCACGCCCGCCACCTACCTCGGCGTCTTCGACCTCATCCGCACCTTCTTCGCCGGCATCCCCGAGGCCAAAATCCGGGGCTACACCGCCGGACGTTTCTCCTTCAACACCGCCGGCGGCCGTTGCGAGACGTGCTCAGGGGCAGGCCGCATCAAGCTCGAGATGGCGTTCATGCCCGACACCTATCTACCCTGCGACGACTGCCGCGGCACCCGCTATGCCCCCGAACTCGCCGATCTCATTTGGAAAGGCAAAAACATCGGCCAAGTCTTGCAGCTCACCTTCGAGGAGGCGGTCACCTACTTCGATTTCCACAGCCAGCTCAGTCAGGTCTGCCAGCTCATGTGCGACTGCGGCCTCGGCTACCTGACCCTCGGCCAGTCCAGCCCGACCCTCTCCGGCGGCGAAGCCCAGCGCCTCAAACTCGTCACCGAGCTCACCCACGGACTCGCGAGCTACCGCGAACGCAGCCGCAACATCGGTTTCCAAAACCTCTACATCCTCGAAGAGCCCACCATCGGCCTGCACCTCAGCGACTGCGAAAAACTCATCCACGTCCTCCAATCCCTGGTGGACCAAGGCCACACCGTGATCGTGATCGAGCACCATCTCGACCTCCTCGCCGAAGCCGACTGGATCCTCGAACTAGGCCCGGTCGGCGGCCCCGACGGCGGCGACCTTCTCTACCAAGGCCTCCTCGCCGGCCTCCTAAAACAGAAGAACTCCCCCACCGCCCCCTACCTCCGCTCCAAGCTCCAAAGGTAGGGCGTGACCGCCGGGCGCGCCGCTCCGAAACATAGTAGCGCAGGCTTCCAGCCTGCATCCTCGATCAAAGCAGACTGGAAGTCTGCGCTACCTCAAACGGATCTCACCGGCTCTGCGTCGCCCCTGGGAACGCCGAGCTCCAGCTCGGCATTCGACGCGAGATCGTCAACCACCGCACGGCGTCTTCGCTTAAGTTTCCACGAGACTCGCCTGCGCGTGCTCAAGCACGGCTTCGACCTGATCCCTCCCAACGGCAGGAAACCACTCCAAAAATTCAGCCACGGTCGCTCCGCCTTCAAGGTTCTCGAACAACGCCTTTACCGGCACGCGTGTTCCAGCAAACAGCCAAGCGCCCCCGACCTTGCCGGGATTCCTTTCCACTGACGGACACTGTGACCAATCGAGCATGGTAAACCACTCCGCCCAAGAAAATCCGACGCAAGCTCTCGCCGTGTTGCGGCCAGCCTCCGCCATGTCCGCCGTCCGAAGGTGGAGCGTGTTGTCCCCAAGGCGCATTCTCAAACGTAGAGGAGAGCACCAGCGACCCGATCCGATTCACCACGTTTCGAGCTAAGCGACAGGCCTGCCAACATACGAAAAACACGAAAAGAACACCCTCTCCCCCACCACCCCTTCGCCCTTTTCCGACTTTCGCATCACTGAGTGCAGTGTGTGGTTAAAAAAATCGTGCCTTCGATCGTGCTTCACGCTTCGGACAAAAAGATCCGCTCGAGCGGTTGCTTGAACAAATGACCAATCTTGAAGGCCAGCGGCAGGCTGGGATCATATTTTTCCGTCTCGATCGCATTGATCGTCTGCCGCGAAACGCCGAGTTTCTCGGCGAGCTCAGCCTGCGACCACTGCCGCTCCGCACGCAATTCCCTCAGTCGGTTTTTCATCGATAACGACAGTTCGCGATCGTAACCCCGACACACCACAGCAGGAACATCGTAAGGTAAGTCCCTCCCACCTCGAGACCGTGTGGAAGCCAATTCCAGCCGGGGCCGTGGACGTTGATCACATTGATGATCGTGCTCACGACGACGGTGCCGAGGGCGGCGAACAACCAGCCCTCAAGCTGGATTCGACGCTGCAACTCATCCATTCCTCGCAGCAGTTGCAGCCCGTTCCGCAGGTAGAACAACCCGGGCAAAATTGGCGCCAGAGCCATCGCGATCTTCAACCCCGGACTCCATTCCGGATTTTGCCGGACGAGGAGCAAGGTCACCCCGTAGATCACCGTGGTTACGGCCAGCCAGGCATTGAGCCCAAACGACCTAAGCGCCCGCTTGACGGCAAGAGGGTCGGGTTGCTTTCCGTCTCGTTCAGATAAGTTGGAATAACTCATACCCTTTGTGTAAAGCTTCCTTGTCTTATGTCAAGCACGCTTTACATATATCTATTCGGCCGGACGACCTTTTGGGAACACGCGATCTGCAGAGGTTATAAGTCAGTAAATGCGGCGCTTAAAATGACGTCCGGCCGATCTCTTTTTCGTCGATCCATGGGGTCAGGCCGCTAGATGCTATTTTTTGGCCCCGTCAGAAAGCGTTTTCAAAACCCATTTGCCAAAGCCCGATTCGCGAAATGGCAAGGGCCGTGAACTGGCTCTGGCTCCTCATTATTCCTGCTGCGTTGATCCTCTATGTCTTTTGGGCGGGTCGCCGCCATGTTTGCATCCTTCGCAAAGACTGCTGCGGCATGCGTTGCGGCTGCCTGTTACCGGTCAAGAACGACTGATGACGGGCAAACGCACGCGGGCAAAGCCGAGTTTTGTTAAAGCAGCCTCATCAGACAGCCGGCGACATTCAGGTAAACCCTAACGGCCATTGACGGCGTGAAAATCGTGAGAGAACTCATCCGCTGATGCGCCTCCCCGTCGCCGAAAATGAGCGAGCCACGCTCGCACGCTTTGCCCTCGTTTTCTGCGGGATGGTCGTCACGTGGGCCTGTCTGCACGGTCTTTACCTGATCGGTGTCGAGCCCAGGCATTTCACCGAATACCACCGCCCTCTGCTGCCGATCGAGCATCATGGTTTGCTCGCGCTTCAATACGCCACCGTCGCCACCCTCGGCCCCGGCCTGGTCTTTGGTTTTCTCGCGTGGCTGGCCTGCCGCGCCGGGAAACGCCGCGTCGTTTCGCTGAGTCGCGCCGCACTGGGCTTTGCCTTGGTAATGGCCGCGGTGGAAACAACGTTGCTGCTGCTCGGCGCGCACGCACGGGAACGCTTCGAACAGGGGCTGACACCGTTGTATCCACTCTGGGCCTACCCGGATCAAAGCCCCGGCATTCTCGTCACCCAGACGGTAAACATCTCCGCCTACCTCATCGCACCGACGGTTGGCGTGCTTTACCTGTTATGCGTGTTTCTCACCCGTCCGCGTCTATAAAACGCACGACGGGCAGCGCCAACGGTCTGGGTTATCCAGCGGCCGAGGTGACCGATTGCCCGGCGGCGTAGTTACGGCGTGAAAGAAACAGCAGCCCCAACGGCTCGCGGCCGAATCACGCCACGGGAACAAAATCACGCCGCGTCGCCGGGGGGTTGGTAACCGCGGTCACCACCGAGTTGCTTGAACTTGAAATACACCACCACATAGGCCGCCGCCGCGAGCACCGCGAGCACGCCGCCGAGCAAAAAGGTGTAGCGATAGACTTGTCCGGTGCGGTCGAGGAACCAGCCGAGCGCGGGCGGCACCAGCATGAAGCCCATCGCTCCCATGATGCCCGCGGCGGAGGCAAACTGCGCGAACTTCGCACGGGGAAACAAGCGCTGCCCGAGCGAAGCCGTTCCGGTGAAATACGAACCTGTCAGCACGCCGTGGATCACAAAGGCGATGGAAAAGGCTTTCGCCTCGGTCGCCACAAATCCGCCCCAGATCATCGTGATTGCGTAGAGCACCAGCGCCACAAGTCCCATGCGCAGGGGGTGGAAGCGGTCTGCCATCCAGCCCAGCACGTAGGAAAGCACGAGCGAGAAGCAGTAGGTAATCACGAGGAGCTCGCCGTAGCGATCCATGGTCAAGCCCAAGCTTTTCGCGTAGAAGACGCTGAACGTATTCACCGGCAGGGCCATCAGACCGCCGAGCATCATGGCGAAAAACACCCAGACGTAGAACGGGTTGGTGTAGCACTCGCGAAGGTAGGCCTTTCCCGGCTCAATAAAGCGTTTGGAAACCGATCCCGCACCCGGCTCGCGCGGCGGAGGCGGAGGGTATTCGCCCTCCTTTACCATCAGGCACATGATGCTAAAGCCCACGCCGAAGAGCAGGCCGATGCCGAGGAAGATCTCCTTGTAGTGCGTCTCCGCGTAGTCGATCAGCCAGAAGTTGAAAACGATGCCCGCGATCAAACTCACCGCGCGAAACAATCCGTAGAAACGGCCGATCACCTCCTGCGGCACCACGTCGTTGATCAGGCCGCCAAACACCGCCTGCGCGATGGTCTGGAAGATCTCGAAGCTCGACCAGAAGAAGCTGAACACAATCAGCCGGCAACCGACCTGGCCGGGCGAGTTGTCGCCCAAGAAAGTATTCAGCCAGTCCGCCACGGGCGCGGTGAACGCGAGCCCGGCCATCGAGAGCGCGACGATGGGCGCGGGGATCAACATGTAGGGGATGCGCCGTCCCCAGCGGCCGCGATGCCGGTCCGACCTGACGCTGATGATCGGACCGATGATCAATCCGATCGCCGCCGGCACCGAGCCGACGAGAAGCCCCACGATGAAATCCGACGCGCCAAACTGTTTCAGCACGATCTGCCCGACCGGCACGATGGTGCGCTCCTTCATGTTCCACGCGAAGTCGCCCCACAGCAGCCAGGCGAACAACACCACCAGTCCGGCCGTGCTGTAAACGAGAGTGCCGGCCCGCCACTCACGGCGCGCGGGTTGAGAGGCGGGTGTTTCGGGCGCGACGTTGGACGACATGGGGTATGAGGGTATGGGGCGGCAGTCGCCGGATTTCGCGGCGGCGCGGGCGGCGTGGATGAAGAAAACCGCCCATAGAAGGCCCGGCGCCAAACCAAGCAACGCTTCAACGATGGGAAAAACCGTCTCATTTTCCATCTACCCGAAAACCACGATTCGCAAACCAAGCCCTCCCGATCCGTTGACCACTAAACCCACGAACTTCACAAAATGGGAACTCACTCGGCCGGCTGCATTTTCTAAATCCGACCTTGCATGGCATTCGTCTGTTTCGTGGTTAAGCACTCTGTTTCCGAAGGCCTGCCCTTCAGGAATCTCGTGAGCGCCGTGGTCTAGTTCAGGTGCCCCGGCCCCGCCAAATAGCCTTCGCTTCGCAGCAAACCGCGGCCTTTGCTGGTGGTCTTCCGTTCCGTGTCCCACTCGCTCAACCAGCATTCCCATCACCCGGTCGCCGCCGACGCCGTCACCTGGCTGCCGAACGGCACTGTCGCCTACCGGCGCATGATCGCGTTGATTGATGCCGCGCGCGCCTCGATCCGTTGCGAGACCTACATCTGGAGCGATGACGCTGTCGGCACCCGGTTCCGCACGGCCCTCACCCAGGCGGCGATTCGCGGGGTGCAGGTGCGAGTGCTCGTGGACGGCGCCGGCTCGTCCTCCCTGCCCGCCGGCTACTGGCAAACGCTCCAAACCGCCGGCGGCACCGTGCATGTGTTCAATCCGCTCACGTTCCGGCATTTTTCGCTACGCAACCACCGCAAGCTTCTCCTCGTGGACGACGCCGTCGCCACAGACCCGACAAGGGAAGCGATCTCACTTATCCCCGCCACTCACCGCAGCTGGCAGTTGGCGAGGCAAACAGCAGGCAAAGCACTCCCGCACCATGCAG
>JAIYBI010000155.1 GCA_027488595.1 Opitutaceae bacterium
CGAGGAATAAAAAAAAAAAAAAAAAAAAAGACCGGCCGGCCTCAGGCCAACCGGTCTCTGTTAAAAAAGTGGAAAACTCGCTGCTTAACCGCGCACCTTAGAGCTGATTAATGTCCAGCTTCTTGAGCATCTGCTTCAGAATCTTGCCGGACTTGAATTTAACGACCGCACGCTCGGGGATGACAACCTCGGCTTCAGGCTTGTTTGGATTGCGTCCGATGCGGGACTTGCGTTTCTGGACCTCGAGCACGCCAAAGTTACGGAGCTCGACGTTGCGGCCTCCGGACAGGGCGCGCATCACGATGTCGAGGGTCATTTGCACAGTATTGACGATCTCCTTCTGGGGAAAGCCGGTCTTTTCGTAGATTTCGAGGACGATTTCGCGTTTGGTGAGGTTGGCGGGCATGTGTTTTTTGGGTTAGGGTTAGAGTTTCGAGTGACAAGTAATCTCGTTCAACTAATTCATTTGAGGCCGATTAGAACTAAAGGAGGTGTGCTCTATTTGGCCCCAATCGCAAGAGTTAAGTTTAATGCGTGCACCCTCCGATTGGGTGACGCATTGACGCTTGGTTTTCGCACGACTGTAACAATCAGGGGGTATCAACCGCGTATTTGCAGAATACGTTAACCGCGCTCATGCTCTGCCTTTCCCGATCACTTTCGCTTCAAGTCTCCACGCTTCCACCCTCAGCTTTATGCCCGATCCGATTGCTGTTAACTCCATGTTTGCCCGCATCGCCGGGCGCTATGATACCGCCAACCGTCTTCTCAGCGGGGGCATTGATCTTTGGTGGCGGCGTGTATTGGTCCGAAAGGTTTGCGCTCGCGCCCCGGTAGATGTGCTGGATCTCGCTACCGGAAGCGGTGATGTCGCGTTCGCGCTGGCGCGCACCTTGCCGAAATCCGTCCGGATTACAGGCATGGATTTCTGCCAGCCCATGCTCGACGAGGCCATTGCGAAACAGGCCGGTGCGCCAAATGGGCCGGGGATACGATTTCTCCAAGGCGATGGCCTCGCGCTGCCGGTGGCGGACGCCAGTTTTGATGCGGTGACCGTGTCCTTCGGTCTGCGAAACATGGCCGACCGGCACCGCGCGCTCAGCGAGATGCGCCGTGCACTTCGTCCCGGCGGATGCGTGCACGTGCTGGAGTTCTCGCAACCCTATGGCTGGTTTCGCCCGTTCTACTACTTTTACTTGCGCCGGATTCTACCCCGCTTCGCCGGTTGGATCACCGGTGATCGCAACGCCTACGAATACCTAAACGCCTCCATCGCTTCTTACCCCGATCACGTTGCCATGTCCGAGGAACTCGCCCGCGCCGGGTTCAGGTTGATCGAAGTTCGGCGCATGACCGGCGGCATCGTTGCACTCCACAGCGGCGTGGCCTGAGCGTTTGATCGTCCTCCGCTCGACGGGATCAGGAACGGTCGCGCCGGGTCGCCCGTTCCGTTGGAAACGGTCGCCACCGCCTTACGGATTTTTTACGGGCATGGCCTTCGCACCGACAACCACCAAGTCATCGAAATGCAGGCCGCACCAGACGCGGTCGCCCTCGTGGAAGGCCTGCATCATGGCGCTCTCGTTCGCCACCACCGCGGTGAAAACCGTGCCGGCGTCGGAGCGCACCACGAGGTGATCAATCGCGCCTTGGAAAATCTCCTCGGTGATCGTCGCTTCAAAACTGTTTTCCGCACCTTCAATCGGCGCGGCGGAGATGCAGACTTTCTCGGGCCGCACCGAGAGGATCGCTCGGGGTTCGTCCCGAGGCCAGGCGGAGAGCGGCACTTGCACTTCGAGCCCGCCGGCGAGACGGATAAGGCCGGTGGTGCCGTTGCGTGAGAGCAACTCGGCGTCGAGCAGATTGGCCTCGCCGATGAAGTCGGCTACGAAGGCGGTGCGCGGCTGGTGGTAGATGTCGGTCGCGGTGCCGAGTTGTTCGAGACGGCCTTGGTTAAAAATCGCGATGCGGTCGCTCATGGTAAGCGCCTCCTCCTGATCGTGGGTGACGAAGACGAAAGTCATACCGAGGCGCTTCTGGAGGCGCTTCAGTTCGATCTGCATTTGGTGACGAAGCTTCGCGTCGAGAGCGGAAAGGGGCTCGTCGAGCAGGAGCACCGCCGGTCGCGGCACGATGGCGCGCGCCAGCGCGACGCGCTGGCGCTGGCCGCCGGAGAGCTGGTGCGGCATGCGGTCCTCGAAGCCCCCGAGGGCCACGAGATCAACGACCTCGGCGACGCGCTGGCGGGTCTCGACGTCGGACACCTTTTGCATCCGCAGCCCGAAGCCGATGTTGTCGCGCACGCTCATGTGCGGGAAGAGCGCGTAGCTCTGGAAAACCTGGTTAACGTTGCGCCGGTAGGGCGCGAGGTGGGTGACCTCCTGGCCGGCGATATGGATCGAGCCGGCGTCGGGTGTCTCGAAACCGGAGAGCATCCGAAGCAGAGTGGTTTTCCCGCAGCCGGAGGGACCGAGCAGGGTGAGGAATTCGCCGGCCTGGATTTGAAGGGTGATGTCGGCCACCGCCGTGAAAGTGCCGAAGCGTTTGGTCACATTGCGGATGTCAATCATGGGGGCGGCGTCAGGCATGGAGAGGAGATGTCGGGTTCAGCTTCGGGCGCGGCGTCCGCGCCATTGCAAAGCGAGGTAGGTGAACACAAAAAGAAGGGTGAAAACGATGCCGAAGGCGGC
>JAIYBI010000033.1 GCA_027488595.1 Opitutaceae bacterium
TCCTGCAAGGTAATCTCCGCCGGCGTCGCCGCTCGTTCCGGAGAAAAGATGTCAGAAAACTCCCGCACCGCCCTCGCTAAAGTCGGCCTGCGCATGGACGAACACCGCAGCCGCGTGCTCGATTCCGAACTCGCCGCCAAGGCCGACTTGATTCTTTGCATGACCGAGAGCCACCGCGCCGTCATCCAGCTCGCCCTGAATCCCGCCCCGGATAACGTCTACCTCTGGCGGGAGTTCATGCCCGGCAACGCCGAGCGCGAGATCGGCGACCCTTTCGGCGGCTCAATCCGCGAATACGAAGCCTGCCGCGATGAGATGGTGGACGCCCTCCCCTCTCTCCTCGCCCACCTTCGCAGCCTGTAAGTCGCCCCGTCAAGTTCCCCGCCCGCCCGCTCCGTCATTGGGCATTCGTCATCGGTCATTGGTCATTCGGCCGCTGCGGCCGCCCATTCCACCGCAGGCAGCTTGACCTTACCCCATTACGCCTTCGACTTTGGGCCTCCCTACCATGTCCCTCAACGCCTCCTCCCTCCAGACACTCGACCCCGAGATCTACGCGGCCATCTCCTCCGAGTTTGCCCGTCAGCAGAGCCACATCGAGCTCATCGCCTCGGAAAACTTCACCTACCCGGCCGTCATGGAGGCCCAGGGCAGCGTGCTCACCAACAAATACGCCGAGGGCTACCCCGGCAAACGCTGGTATGGCGGCTGCGAATTCGTGGACAAGGTCGAGCAGCTCGCCATCGACCGTGCCAAGGCCCTCTTCGGCGCCGAGCACGCCAACGTCCAGCCCCACTCCGGCTCGCAGGCCAACTTCGCCGTCTACACCGCCGTCCTCCCCCTCGGCGCCAAGATCCTCGGCATGAATCTCAGCCACGGCGGCCACCTCACTCACGGCAATCCCGCCAACTTCTCCGGCAAGCAGTATTCGTTCGTCCAATACGGCGTCCGCGAGGACACCGGACTGATTGACTACGACGAGCTCGCCGCCATCGCCCAGCGCGAGAAACCCGCCATGATTACCGTCGGCGCCTCCGCCTACTCCCGCGTGATTGATTTCGCCCGCATGGGCGAGATTGCCCGCTCGGTCGGCGCCTTCCTCTTCGCCGACATCGCTCACATCGCCGGCCTGGTCGCCGCCGGCGTTCACCCCTCCCCCGTTCCCCACGCCGACTTCGTCACCACCACGACGCACAAAACCCTGCGCGGCCCGCGCGGCGGCTTGATTCTCTGCAAGGCGGTTCACGCCAAGGCCATTGACTCCGCCATGTTCCCCGGCGGCCAGGGCGGCCCCCTCATGCATGTGATCGCCGCCAAGGCCGTGTGCTTCGCCGAGTGCATGAAGCCTTCCTTCAAGTCCTACGCCACCCAGGTCGTCGCCAACTCCCGCGCCCTCTGCGCCGCCATGGTCTCACGCGGCTACAAGATCTGCTCCGGCGGCACCGACAACCACCTCTTCCTCGTGGATCTCCGGCACAACCTTCCCGAGCTCACCGCCAAGAAGGCCCAGGAGACCCTCGATCTCGCCCACATCACTTGTAACAAGAACACCGTTCCCTTCGAGACGCGCTCTCCGTTCCAGGCCTCCGGCATTCGTCTCGGCACGCCCGCCGTCACCTCGCGCGGTCTGCTCGAGGCCGATATGGATGTGATCGCTCAGGCGATTGACACCGTCTTGAAGGCCATCGGCACCCCCGCCGAGTCCGACGCCCTGGCCACCGCCCGCGCCCTCATCGCGCCGCTCACCGCCAAGACGCCCCTGCCCTACCGTCTCCCCTAAGAGTTCCGGCGGCCCGCCTCAGCCCTCCCCTGCCTGCGGCGCCTGCCTTCCGGCCTTGACCTCCGCGCGTATCCGTTTGTCCCTTACTTGAATCGCCTTCTGGCGGCGACTCTTGGGCCGCGCCTTGCGTTTGGCCTTCTCCACCGCCGCCCGCCGCACCGCCTCCGCCTCGCGCAGTTGCGTTTCGAGCTTTTCGCAAAACCGCTCCCACGCCAGCGCCCGGTTCGCCGCCTGGCTGCGCTCTTCCTGACAACGGACTTCGCACCCGCTCGGCCGGTGCCGCAAGACCACGGTGGACGAGGTTTTGTTGATCTTCTGCCCTCCCGGCCCCGCCCCGCGCACAAACTTCTCCTCCACGTCGCCCGCGAGCACGCCGAGGGCGTCGAGGCGTTCAAGAATTTGCGTTGGTAAATCCATCTCCGTGCTTTTCCCTGAAACCAACACCGCCCGCGCCTGTCTCGCGAGTAGGATTTCAAAACTCCATTCCGTCCCTCCTCTGTTTTCCTCAAACCATGATCACCGGTCCCACTTGGTCCCAGAACCTTCGCGATGAAATCGGCAAGGCCGTCCTCGGCCAGGAAGAGGTCATCGAGCGCCTGCTCGTCGCCTTGCTCGCCAACGGCCACGTCCTCCTCGAGGGCATGCCCGGCCTCGCCAAAACCCTCCTCGTCAAATCCCTCGGCTCCGCCCTCGGCGTCCAGTGCGAGCGCATCCAGTTCACCCCCGACCTGCTCCCCAGCGATGTCGTGGGCACCATGATCTACTCGCCGCAAGACGCCGCCTTCACCCCGCACCGCGGCCCGATCTTCGCCAACCTCGTCCTCGCCGACGAAATCAACCGCGCCCCCGCCAAGGTCCAATCAGCCCTCCTCGAGGCGATGCAGGAACGACAGGTCACCCTCGGCGGCACCACCCATCCGCTACCGAAGCCGTTCTTCGTCATGGCCACTCAAAACCCCGTCGAGCAGGAGGGCACCTACCCGCTTCCCGAGGCCCAGACCGATCGCTTCCTGTTTAAACTTCTCGTCGATTATCCGTCCCTCGCCGATGAGACCGCCATGATGGCGCGCTGGGGCCAGGTCACCAAATCCCCCGCTCTCAAAGCCGTTTCCAGCGGCGAAGAGCTCCTCCAAATTCGCGCCGCCGTGGACGCCGTCCATGTCGCGCCCGCCGTCCAGTCCTACATCCTGGCCCTTGTCCGCTCCACTCGCGCCCTCGCCAAACCCGCCTCCGCCGGACGCGCCCGCCACGTCAGCTACGGCGCCTCACCCCGCGCCTCCCTCGCCCTCTACAGCTCCGCCCGCGCCCTCGCCTGGCTGCGTGGCCAGGATTTTGTCGCCCCCGCCCTAATCCAGGAACTCGCCCCCGACGTCCTCCGCCATCGCATCGGCCTCACCTACGAGGCCGAAGCCGAAAACATCACCACCGACACCATCGTCGCCCAAGTCATCGCCCAAACGCCGATGCCAACCACCGGCGCGTGACCGCGCCGGTAAATCCTAAACATCCCGAAAATCCTAAATCCTAACCCAGCCACCGCGCGCCTTGCGCGCCACTGTTTTTAGGATTTAGCCGCTTGGGATTTAGGATTTTGCGCCGCCCCTGATGCCCACCTCCGTCTCCAACCTCCCACCCGCTCCCCCGACCCCATCCGCCCCCTTGACCGCCCTGCGGCGCTTGGAGTGGCGCGTTCGCCACGCCGTCGAGACTTCCCTCGGCGGCGGCTACCGCTCCGCCTTTCGCGGTCGCGGCATGGAATTCGATCAGGTCGTCCGCTACGCCTACGGCGACGATGTCCGCGACATTGACTGGAACGTCACCGCCCGCCTCGGCGAACCCTATCGCAAAAAGTTCATCGAGGAACGCGAGGTCACCGTCCTGCTCGTATTCGAAGACACCCCTTCCCTCCAATTCGGCTCCGCCAACGTCACCCGCCGCGAAGCCTTGCTCGAACTTGCCGGCCTCCTGCTCCTCCTCGGCGGCGTGAACCGCGACCGCGTCGGTCTCGCTCACCTCCGCCCCGGCCTCCCGCCCAAGCTCTTCCCTCCCGTCCACGGTCGCGGCCCCATCCATCACCTCGCCGCCCACCTCTTCTCCGCCGAGCCGCCGCCGCTTTCCGGTCCGTCCTCTTCAGCCCTTCAGTCCTTCGGCCTTTCCGCCCTTTCGGCGCTCACCCCCCGCCACAGTATCGTCGTCTGGCTCTCCGACCATCCGGCGCGTCCGCTCCCCGAGGGCTGGGCTGCCCTTTCCCGCCGTTTCACCTTGCTGGGGTTACGCGTAGACGACCCCTGGGATCGCACCTACCCCGAGGATGCCGACGACATCGCCGCCTTCGATCCGCTCTCCGGCCGCCTCGTCACTCTTGGCCGGGGCCACGCCGAACGCCGCGCCCACGCCCGCTGGCGCGAGCAACGCGATGCTTCCTTCGCCGCCCACTTCCCCGACCCTTTCTCCCGCCACGTCGTCGGCACCGACGAGAACCGTCTCGATTCCCTCGTCCGCTTTTTCCGCCGCCGCGAAGCCCGCTAAGCCCGCGATCCACCCGATCCGTCCCGATGCCTCCCCTCGTCCCCATACCGACGCTCCTCCTCGCCGACCCTTTTGGGATTTGGCCGCTTGGGATTCGGGATTTTCAATTCGCCTCCCCGCTCTGGCTGCTTGCCCCGTTCCTGCTTCTCCCAGTCTGGCTGCTCCGCCGCCGCCAACCTGTATCCGTGCTCGTGATACCGTCCGCCGCCGCCTGGACCGCCGGCCGCCGCCTCTCCGTCCGCCGCTGGCCCTACGCCCTCGCCGCCCTCGGCCTCGTCCTGCTTTCCATCGCCCTCGCCCGCCCGCAACGCATTGACGACCGCCGTGTCATTCGCGGCGAAGGCTACGATCTCGTCCTCGCCCTCGACCTCTCCACTTCCATGCTGGCCGAGGATGGCGTGCGCGACGGCCGCCAGGTCAACCGCCTCGAAGCCCTCACCCCCGTCATCGAGGCCTTCATCCGCAACCGCCCCGCCGATCGCATCGGCCTCGTTGTTTTCTCCGGTCGCGCCTACACCATGGCGCCGCTAACCCACGACCACGCCTGGCTCGGCCGCCAACTCGCCCGTATCCGTATCGGCCTCATCGAGGATGGCACCGCCATCGGCGACGGCCTCGGTCTCGCACTCTCCCGACTCACCCAGACCGCCACCTCCGATGCCCCTCGCGCCGGTGCCTTTGCCATCCTTCTCACCGACGGTGCCAACAA
>JAIYBI010000455.1 GCA_027488595.1 Opitutaceae bacterium
CCGTGACCGCGCTGCTCGCCGGTCGGGTGCCGCCGGGTGCGGCCAGCACGGCGGCGGTGAAGCCGGCGGCGGAGGTCGGTCCCGATGTGATCGAGGCGTTTACGGCGTCGTGCCGACGACTCGAAGTGATCCTCGCCGCCGTGCCGGTGGAGGCGCTCGCGACGCCGGTGCGTTATGCGCATCCATGGTTCGGCCCGCTCGACGCGGCGGCGTGGCATTTTATGGCGGGGTTTCACCTGCGCCTGCACCGTCAACAGGTGAAACTCATCCTCGACTCGGTTTAGGGCGGTGACACGGCGGGCACGTAAATGGAAAAACGAATGAGCAAGTTTTCCGTCCATGTTCCGGTGCTCGCGGCGGTGTTTATGGTGTCGCTCGATGCTACCGTGGTGGTGGCGGCGTTTCCCGCGCTGCGGAGCCATTTCGCGGACGCCTCGCCGGCCGATCTGTCATGGGCCTTGAACGGTTACACCATCGTTTACGCAGCGTTGCTGGTGCCGGCGGGACGGCTGGCGGATCGCCTCGGGGCGCGAAGGGTTTTCCTGCCGGGGCTCGCACTCTTCACCATCGCGTCGGGCGGGTGCACGCTGGCCGGAAGCGCGTTCTGGCTCGCCGCCGCGCGAGTGGTGCAGGCGATCGGAGCGGCGCTGCTCGCGCCGGCTTCGCTCGCGCTGCTGCTGGCGGCCTTCCCCGCCGGCCGACGGCAGGGCGCGGTCGGTTTGTGGAGCGCGATCGGGGCTGGAGCGGCGGCGCTGGGGCCGTCGTTCGGCTCGGCGCTGATCCAGTGGACCTCGTGGCAGATGATTTTCCTGCTCAACGTGCCGCTGGGGATCGCGGCGTTCGGGCTGGCTTGGCGTGAGACGCCGAGCTCGGAGCCTGTCAATGTCAGGCACGGAAACGGCGGCGACGGGCCGGCAGGCGCGGGCTTCGACTGGATCGGCGCGCTCTTGATCATCGCCGGCGTGGGAGCGCTGGCCGGCGGATTGGTTCGCGCGGGCGAAGTCGGCTGGGAGACACCCGCCACGGCGATGACTCTGGCGTCGGGGATGGTGGCGCTGGGACTCCTTGCCTGGCGGACGCGTAGTTTAAACTCAACTACGGTCGAAACCGGCGTTTTCGGCGACGCCCGAAGACTCCGGGCGGCGGCGGCGACCGTGGTTTTCGGCGCAGCGTTCGGCGCGGGGTTCCTGTCGTTTTACCTGTTCATGACCGGCGTGTGGGGGTTCGCGCAAAGCACGGCGGGGCTGGCGGCCACGCCGGGGCCGGTGGTGGTGATCGCGCTGGCCCTGGGCAGCGCGGGGCTGACGGTGCGCTTTGGATTGCGGCGTTTGCTGGTAGCGGGCGGGTTGCTTTTCGCGGCCAGCAATCTGTGGCTTTTTCTGCGACTGGGCGGCACTGCACACTACCTGAGCGTGTGGCTGCCGGGACAGCTGGCGGGCGGGGTGGCGATAGGGCTGCTGTTGCCCGCGCTGACCGGAGCTGCGCTCGCGGGTCTCGCGGCCGGACGTCTGGCGGAGGGCAATGCGGTCAACAGCGCGCTGCGCCAGCTCGGAGGCGCGCTCGGCGTGGCATTGGTGCTCGCGCTGGCAGGCAAGGCGGGGGCGCGAGTGGAGGACTTTCGGGTGATCTATGCGATTCTCGCGGTGGCAGGCCTCATGATCGCCGCGCTTTCGCCCGTCAGTCCGCCAATCGGCGAAACGTGACGGACGACCCTCAAGTGAAGAAACCCCGGCAGCTTTAGGCGGCGGGGGCGGAACCCGCGGGGGCCTTCGCGGGGACCAGGCCGCCGGTGCCTACGACGTGGAAGGTCGCGTCGGCGGGCAGAATCACGCGCTCGCAGAAATCACCGAAACCTTCGCCTGTGTTGCGTTCCTTGGCATAGCGCTTGATCACGGGATCGAGGAGTTTCACGGCGTCATCAATCGTTATGCTCGGGGAGACGAGGCGGTTGAGACGCGTGCCGTTGTAGGCGGCGCCGAGGTAGAGGGCGTATTTGCCGGGCGCTTTGCCCACGAAGCCGATCTCGGCGAGGTAGGGGCGGGCGCAGCCGTTGGGGCAACCCGTCACGCGCAGGCTGATGGCGTCATCGCGCAGGCCGGCTTCCTCAAGCACGGTCTCGAACTTTTCCAGGATGCCGGGGAGGGCGCGCTCGCTCTCGGCAAGGGCGAGGCCGCAGGTGGGAAGGGCGACGCAGGAGAGGGCATTGAGGCGGAGGCCGGAGCCGACGTGCTCCTTGTCGAGCCCGTGTTTGACGAGGATGGCATCAACGACGGATTTTTGCGCGGTGCTGAGGCCGGAGATGGTGACGTTTTGCGAGGGCGTGAGGCGGAAGTCGGCGGTGGTTCCGTCGAGCGCGGCGGCGACCTCGCGCAGGGCGGTCTTCATGGGCCAGCCGGCGATGTCCTTGATGCGGCCGGAGAGCAGGTGCAGGCCGAAGAACCAGGTGCCATCGGCGTTTTGGTGCCAGCCGTGGGGGTCCTGGATGGTGGTGAAGGTGACGGGCTTGGCGGGCGCGAATGTGACGCCGCTGCGCTTCTCGACCTCGGCCTTGAACCACTCGATGCCGCGGTCGGCGATGGTGTATTTGAGGCGGGCGTGTTTGCGGTTGGTGCGGTCGCCGTGGTCGCGCTGGGTGGTGAGGACGGCGTCGCCGATCTTGTTAACCAAATCGCGGGTGATGAATCCGAGGGAGTCGGCGAGACGCGGGAAAGTCTCGTCATTGCCATGGCTCATGCCGAGGCCGCCCCCGACAGTGACGTTGTAGCCGAGGAGTTTTCCACCCTCGATGATGGCGATGTAACCGAGGTCCTGCGAATAGACGTCCACGTCGTTGGACGGCGGGACGGCGAAACCGGTCTTGAATTTGCGCGGCAGGTAGGTGGCGCCATACATGGTCTCGACCTCGGGCTCGCCGCCGGCGACGAGCTCCTCGTCGAGCCAGATTTCGTGGTAGGCGCCGGTCTTGGGGAGGGCGTAGTCGGACCAACCCTTCGCGTCCTGGTAAACTTGCTCCAACACCGGGGAATGCTCGGGATTCACGGGAGCCATGACGTTGCGATTCACGTCGCCGCACGCTGCGATGGAATCAAGGAGGACCTTGTGCATGCCCTGGATGAGGGGCTTCATGTTGCCCTTCAAAACACCGTGAAACTGGAAGGTCTGGCGCGTGGTGAGACGGAGCGCGGGGCTGCACAGGTCGGTGGCGAGCTGGTCGAGCACCAGCCACTGTGCGGCGGTGGCCTTGCCTGCGGGGAGGCGCACCCGAAGCATGAAGGAGTAGGCCTTGTCCTTGCCGGCCTTTTTGAGGGCGATGCGTTGGTCGCGGTCGTCCTGCTGGTAGGTGCCGTGGAACTTGATGAGCTGCTCGCTATCGGCCGAGACGACCGCCGTGGAAGTGTCGGCGAACTCCGACTTAAGGTTGCCGCGCAGGTGGTGCGAAGCGGTTTTGATGCCCTCGTTGGCGACGAGCGGCTTGGGTGCGGCGGAATCGGAGATCATGGTGATGGGACGATAAAGAGGCGCGACTAAAGGTAAGACGGTAAAGGTCGAAACTGGGCAAGTTGGGTGGTTTCGAGCGAGGGGCAAATTTTATTACGAGTGAGTTTAGTGGTATGCATAGGAATGTCTCCGGTATGACGCGAAGCCGCCACCGCGCATAAGCCGGCAATCAATAGTGAACATTGCACCAACGCAAAGGTCGCAGAAAGACTTGAGTTTCAGGTGAACACCCATCGCGCTCTCTCATCGCCTTTCGCATCCATCCCTCTTTGATCCCGTCGGCTTGGAAGTTGGGCGCCTTAGCCCATTTTCCGCCCTTAAACGTAAACATCCTCCTTTTTTGAATCCCGCCGCTCGTCGCGCGGTGCCCCGATGTCCGCCCAACGCTCCGAGCTCCTCATCCTCCAGACTCTGCTTGACGCCCCTCCCGCGGACGACGGGTCCCCCGGCGTCGTCTCCGGCACGACACTGGCAAAGACCCTCGGAGTGAGCCGCGTCGCCATCTGGCAGCACCTCGAAAAGCTGCGCGAACAAGGCTTCACCGTCGAGAGCCTCCACGCCCGCGGCTACCGCCTCGCCGCCCGTCCAGCCAGCCTGCACGCCGGCTTGATTGACGCCTACCGCCATCCCGGTCCGGATGCACCGCGCATCCACGTTTTGGATACCGTTGACAGCACCAACGACGAGGTCTCGCGCCGTCTCGCCGCCGGCCAGCCCGCACCCTTCGCCGTGCTCGCGCGCCGCCAGGAAAAGGGACGCGGTCGCTTTGGCCGCGTCTGGCATTCCGCCACCGACGGCAACCTCTACGCCAGCTTCGCCTTCCGCCCCGACGTCGAACCCGCCCGCATGCAAACCTTCACCCTGTGGATGGGTGTCAACGTATGCGCCCTGGTCGCGAGCTTCTGCCGGACCGCACCCGGCATCAAATGGCCAAACGACCTTCTCTTCGACGGACGCAAGGCCGGCGGCATGTTGACCGAGGCCCGCATGGACGCCGACCGCATCCACGATCTCGTCTTCGGCCTCGGTCTCAATCTCACTCCGCCACCCGGAGGCTGGCCCGCCGAACTCGCACCCGTCGCCACCTCGCTCTCCGAGCACACCGGCCGCCCCGTGGATGCCAACAAGTTCGCCGCCGCCCTCGTTGGCCGGGTGCTCGATGCCTACATCGCATTCCTCGACGGTTCCTACCAGAAAACCTTCGCCGATCTCTGGAACAGTTACGATCTCCTCCGCAGCCGCTCCGTTACCCTTCTCCAAGGCACACGCTCTTTCTCCGGCACCGCCGCCGGCATTGACGACGAGGGCTCGCTGATTCTCCGCCTCGTCGGCGGCCGCACCGAACGCTTCCGCGCCGGCGAAGTCACAATCGCAAAAAAATAACCGCCTCTGCGATGTCCCAGCCCGCTTCCTCCTCCCGCGCACCCTCACCCGCCGCCCCGTCACCGCATGGCGGACTTCTTTGCATAGACATTGGCAACACCCACACCCACCTCGCCCTTTTCCGCGACGGCGTGCTCTCCGCGCAGCGCGACATCTCCACTCCCCTGCTCGACGACCCCGCCAGCGGACTCCCCGCCTACCTCGCCTGCCTGGCTCACCCCCAGTCTTCAGGTCTCAGCCCTCAAGTCTCAGGCCTCAAGTCACAGGTCTCTCCTTCCATCGCCTTCTGCTCCGTCGTCCCCGCCGCCACGCCGCGTCTCCTCGCCCTCGCCGCCACCGCAGGCCTGCCCGCCTGGCAACTTACCCATCTCGTGCCACTCGGCGTCCCCATCACCTACCCCCGGCCCGCCGAGATTGGCCAGGATCGCCTCGCCAACGCCGCCGGCGCCCACGCGCTCGCCCCCGGTCGTCCCGCCATCGTCATAGACCTCGGCACCGCTGTCACTTTCGACCTCGTCACGCCGGATCTTGGTTACGA
>JAIYBI010000429.1 GCA_027488595.1 Opitutaceae bacterium
ACGGTGGCCGGGTTTTGAGCGCCGTCGCCACGCCCGTCGTCGCGCCGCCCGGCCCGGTTGGCGGCACGCTCGGTTGCCCGGATTTTCGCCGGCGCCGCGGCCTGCGCTACGCGTACTACGCGGGGGCGATGTACAAGGGGATCGGCTCCCGGGCGCTGGTGGTGCGGATGGGGCGCGCCGGGTTGCTGGGGTTCCTCGGCACGGGGGGCCTGCGCCCGGAGGAGATCGCGGCCGACCTGCGGGGCATCGCGGCCGACCTGGGCGGCCGGGGCAACTACGGGGCCAACTTCCTCGCCAGCCCGCTCGATCCCGCCGCCGAACGCGCCGTGGCCGAGCTTCTCGTGGCGCAGGACGTCCCCCACGTCGAGGCCGCCGCCTTCACCACGGTCACCCCGGATCTCGTCTGGCTGCGCGCGCGCGGCCTGCGGGCCGGCCCGGACGGCGCCCCCGTCCGTCCCCGCCAGCTCGTGGCCAAGCTTTCCCGCCCCGAGGTCGCGGCCCTGTTCCTCGCCCCCGCGCCCGCGCCCCTGCTGGAGCGGCTCGTCGCCGCCGGCCGCCTCACGCCCGAGGAGGCGCGCCTCGCCGCCGCGCTGCCCCTGGCCGACGACCTTTGCGTCGAGGCGGATTCCGGGGGCCACACGGACCGCGGCGTCCTCGGCGTGCTCCTGCCCTTCATCCGCCGTCAGCGCGATGAGGCGCGGCGCACCCGCGGCTGGACCACGCCCATCGGCGTCGGCGCGGCCGGCGGGCTGGGCACGCCGGAGGCGCTCGCCGCCGCCTTCACCCTCGGCGCCGATTTCGTCGTCACCGGGTCCGTCAACCAGTGCACCGCCGAGGCCGGCACCAGCGACCTGGTGAAGGACCTGCTGCAGACGGCGGAGCCGCAGGACACGGACCTCGTGCCGGCCGGCGACATGTTCGAGCTCGGCGCCAAGGTGCAGGTCTTCAAGCGGGGGCTGCTGTTCCCGGGCCGGGCCAAGAAGCTGTACGAGCTCTACCGCCAGCTCGACTCGCTGGATCAGCTCGACGCGCGCACCCGCGAGCAGCTGGAGACGCGCGTGTTCGGGCGGCCGCTGGCGGCGGTCTACGAGGAGACGAAGGCCTATTACCTGACGCGGCGGCCGGAGGTGATCGCGCGCGCGGAGCAGGATCCGAAGCACCGCATGGCCCTGGTGTTCCGCTGGTACTTCGTGCATTCGAGCCGCCTCGCGCGCCGCGGGGATCCGGCGGGGCGGGCGGATTTCCAGATCCATTGCGGGCCGGCCCTCGGGGCCTTCAACCAGCTTGTGCGTGGGACGCCGCGCGAGGACTGGCGCCAGCGCCACGTCGACGAGATCGCCGGGCTGCTGATGGAGGGAGCCGCGGCGGTCCTGCGGGAGCGCTGGGCGGCGCTGGCCGTGAACTGAACCTTTATGGATCCGGAAACGCAGCGCATCTTCGAGGTGGTGAAGGCCAACGTGGTCAAGGTCCTCACGGGCCTCGACCCGGCCCTGGTGACGATCGAGCGGAGCCTGACCGAGCTGGGGGCCAACTCGGTCGATCGCGTCGAGGTCGTGATGTACTCCGCGGAGGACCTCGGCCTCGACGTCCCGCGGGCCGAGCTGCACGGCGCGCGCAACCTCGCCGACCTGGTGGCGGTGCTCCGGCGCCACGCCGGCGCCTGAGCGTGGCCACGCCCGCGCCAGCGTCGTTCCCCCGGGTGGTGGTCTCCGGCCGCGGCTTCGCCGGCGGCGCGGGAACCGGCTATCCCGCGCTGGTCGCCGCGCTGCGGGCGGACCGGAGTGCGATCCGCGTGGTCGCCGCCGGCCCCCGGGTGCCGGCGCTGGGCGCCCCGGCGGAGTTCGCGGCCGAGGCCTGGTGGGACGGGCTGGCGGCGGCTGATCCGGCGCTGGGCGCGCGCGCGCGGCGGCTCCTGCGCAATGTTCCCCGCCCCGCGCTGCTCGGGGCCGCCGCGGCGCTCGAAGCGGCCCGCGAGGCCGGGCTGCCGGCAGACGCCCCCGGCGACGCCGGCACGGGCGGTCCACCGCCGACTCCGCAGGCTTGGGACCAGGCCTGCGTCTCGCCCAGGTCCCAGGCCTTGCCGTGTAAGGTCGAGTCGATGCGAAGCGTGTCGTCTCCAAGCGCAAACTTTGCACCAAAGGCCAGGTCGCCTGCCGCCGCGCCGTCGCCCATGCGCAGGGCCGCATCAATGTCGCAAATCTTCGCCCGGCCATCAACCTTGCCATGCGCCGTCAGCTCGATCGGCGCCAGCATGCGTTGCCCGTCAGACGCCGGCACGTCCTCGACGCGCAGCCACGTTTCAAAAGGCGCGCCGCCGAGCATGTCGCCATTGAGCCGCGCGGTCAGACGGCCTGACTTGGGCAGTTGCGGCGACGCCGACGGAAAGCCGGCGCGCAGGGCCGCCAAATCCACCTTCGCGATAAAATCCACCGAATGAGGCAGCACGACCTTCGCATCACCGGAGATGCCGAACGCCCCTTCAAATCCCACCGCCCCGCCTCCCGACGTTTCCACTTTGCCGTCGGTGGCGTTGAGCGTGGCCTCCCAGGCGATTTGAAAGGTCGGCCGCCGGGTGTGGTATATCTTGGTGTCCATCCCGGCGAAGAACGACGCGGCCACGTCGCGCGCCAGCTCGCGCCCGTCTTGGCTCGCCCGCAGACCGCTCACCGCCAACGGCTGGGTCGGGCGCAAACGCAGGGCATTGGGCTCCGCGACCACCAGGAACTCGGTCGGAGCCAGCTCGCCTGTCATTTCCAGACCGGCAGGCATCAAATCGCGCAGACTAGCCAGCGAAAGCCGCCCCGTCTTCAGCACCCAGGGGGCAAGCGAGCTGACGATCACTTCACTGTTCGGCCGCGAAGCAAAAAGCCATGCGCCGGCGCTTCGCAGGGAGGCCCGTTCGCCGTCCGCGTTTTTCAACTCGAAAACAAACTCGTCCACCTGCCCGACCGTCGGGGCGGCCGTCCCCGTCTTAAAGCTCAAGCGGGCGTCGAGCGCACCCCAATCCGCCGGTGCAGGCGTGCTGCCGGCCGGTAACTTCGCCCGCAGGTCCACCGTCGCCGCGTAGGCTCCGGTTGCCTCGGTCCAGTCTCCGCCGATTTCGCCGCGTAACTCGCGTCCCTGTTCGTCGCGTATCTGAAGCGACAACATTTTGCCCGCGATCTTGCCTTCGCTTCGTGAACCGTCGGGTTGCAAGGCCACGTCGCCGGACCAAAGCGGCTTCCCGTCCGCCTCCGTAAGCCTCAGGCCGGAGAAACGCCACGGTGACTCGGTCCGCAGTGCGAGGCCGCCCTTGGTGTCCGTGGCGGTCAGGGTCGCGTCGGCCTCCGTCACGACGCCGCGCAAGACTCGTCCGCCCGGCAGCCAGCGAGTGAGGGCGTCGAGCGGCAGCGCGCGCACCGTGACTTTGGCCAGTTCGCCGGGCGCGCCAATTTGTGGCTCACCCGAGGCGCTCAACTGGAGCGGTCGAGTCAGTTCCAGCAGGAACGGCGTCGCGCTTCCGTTTCCGGCCATCGTTTCCAACCGCACTTTTGCCGTATCCACTCGGCCACCACCGGCGCCAGCGAAAGACCAGGTGCCGCCGGCCGAGACCTGCCCCGCGTAGCCTGCCTCGTCGGCACCCGTCAGGCGCAACGCGTCAAGCGTCCAACGAATTTCTTCCGGCGTGCCGTCGGCGCCGAGCGCCAGGCTCGCCTGCATCGCTGGCAGGGCGGGAGTGCGGCCGTCTGCAATTTGCAGCGGACCGAGGGTGAGCGGACGCACGGTTTCGAGCCGTCCGCCGTGCCCGCCCGTGTGGGTGAGCCGCCATTCGCCATTGGCCGTCGCGCCGCTTAGGTCGATGCCGAGGGCTTTAAGCCAGGGCTGCGCAGCCGTCAGCGGCAGCGCGTGTAAACTCACCCGAAGCGTCCGCGCGTCCTCCGCCACGCAAACCAGGTGTTCCTCGCCGCCGACCGCACCGGCGGTAAGGCGCGCCTCGACCGCTTTCCAGCCTTCGGCGAGCGTGGTGCGCACAAGTTTCGCATTAAACTCTCCGCGCATTTTTCCGATCGCGGCGAGCTCGGGTCGGGCGCGTTCGAAGGCACTTGCTTCGCCATCCAAATGAATGCGCGCAGTTGCCTTCGCATCATCGAGGGCGAGCGAGAAATCCACGCCTCCCGACGTCCGCGCTTCGGGCCAGGCGCTCATGTCCGCCGGCGGCGGCAAGGTCGCGAGCAGGCGGGTGTCGGCAGCCAGATCGAGGCGACCCGTGAGGGTGCGTTTGGCCGAATCGAAATGCGCCGCGAGACCAACCTGCGCGGCTTCACCGAAACGAACCTCGCCGGTGTAGCGCTCGCCGTCCGGCGTTTCCTCAATGCCGAGGCGCAGCGTGCCCGGAGGCGGGGTGAGGCCGCCGTAAGCCGGCAGGCGCAGATCGCCGCGCAGATCAATGCCGCCCACACCGTGCGAACCGTTTTGCCGGATGCTGACCGTGCCGCGACTGCGCACCATCGAGTCCGGCCCCGGCGGCAGGAGGCGCGACGCCATCTCAAACTCATAGGTAAACTCCCCGGCGCGCGTCGCCGAAAGTCCGCCGCCATTCACAGTCAGGCGGGCGCTGGCCATCGCCGCGCCTGCTTCGCGCACCTCGACCTCAAGACCGACCCGGGCATCTCCCAGCGCCCAGGGCACCGGAGACCGCAGCGCGGTCAACAGGCCGGCGAAGACCGTCGGCGCGCCACCGCCCTTGAGTTCGGCCGGGGTAATGATGATCTTGATCGCCTCGGCGTTCGCGCGCGCAACGTTGAGCTCCCGCCCCGCGAAAAGAAACCTCGCCGGTCGCAACTGCACCACGGCGGCCGGTGCCATCTGCGCCGCCAGGCCGGGCATGGCAAATTCCAGTCCGCTCGCCTCTCCACCGCCCGGTCCGACTGAAACCCGCTGCGCATCGAACCGCCACACGCCGCCGCCACCCGCCGAGACCCAGCGCAGAATACGCAACTGCACCGCCGGCACCCGGAGCAGAGCCAGCATCAGAATGAGGCCGGCCAAGCCGCCGACCGCCACGAACAGCACACGCCGCAGAATTTTGCTTTTAGGCCGTATGCGCACGGACAAGGGAATTGTCCCGCCGACCGCGTCTCGCCAAGCCTTTTGGCCTGACGGGCAAAGAAACCAGGAGAAAACCAGCGCATCTCTCGGAATTCAACCGGTCCAGCACAGAGGAGAACCGGCGCCCGGCGAAGGCGACCAGCCCGACGAGGCGGGCTTTTTCGTGAGTTAGCAACGCCACGAGCGGCACGCTCCGGCACTCGGATTGAATTAATGCATATTGTTTATGAAATCAGTTTGAAATTGCCTTGGGTAATTTTTTTCGGGAGCACCGTCGCCCGCCTCCAAACGGCGGTAAAAAACAAACCAAAACCCCCATGACCAAGAAAATCCTCCTGTCCGTTCTCGCACTCGGTGCCAGCGCTTCGGCCTTCGGCCAAGCCGCGTCCACCTCGGAGCCCGCAGTCAAATTCACCCTCGATACCACCGTGGCCACGGAATACATCTTCCGCGGTCAGCAGTATGGCGACTTGGGCTTCTATCCCTCCATCAAGGCCGAATACGGCAACTTCTACGCCAGCGCTTGGGCCGCCTTGGTTGACAACCTCACCCTTGGCGACTTCGAGGTCGACTACGCCGCAGGCTACACCATGCCCCTTAACGACACCTTCAGTGTCGACGTCGGCGGCACCTATTACGCCTACACCGGCACGGTCGGCAACACCGACACCATCGAGCCCTACGTCGGCGTGAAGGCCAATGTCTCCGGTCTGGGTCTAAGCCTTTACTACTTCTACGACCTCCAGATCGACGATTCGACGGTTGAGACCAAGGCGACCTACAGCGTGCCGCTCGACGCCATCAAGACCTCCCTCGACTTCAGCGCCACCTTGGGCTTCGCCACCGGTGATCTGACCGAGAATGTCATTATTGCGGACCACTACTTCTACTATGGAGCCGGCCTCAGCCTGCCTTTCAAAGTCTCTGAAATCGCGACCTTCACTGCCGGCATCTCCTACACCGATGTCAGCGAGGACGTGATCAACGACAGCCCTGAGACGGTCTTCTCGGCCGGCCTCGCGGTCCGCTTCTAAGCGACCGGTCCGCCAGTCTGCGGTTGACCGTTCATCAAGCCCGCCCCGGTTCTCTCCGGAGCGGGTTTTTTGTGCCCGGACGAACAAATCGGCATTCAGTTTCCTGTCAGCCGCCCCACAGGTGGGATGACGATCAACCACCCCCTCGCTCAGCGATAGTCCGGCAGGTAAGCCTTCTCGGCGGCAAACAACTCCAGCGTCATCTCGCGGATTTGCCCGGGCGTGCAAACTGCGGCGCAAAGCGGATCCAGCATCAAGGCATGGATCGCCGCCTCCTTGCTACGCTCCATCGCAGCCTGCGCGCCGAGGTCGAACATGCCGAGGTTCGTCGCGCACACGTTGGCCATCTGGCGCGGAAGCGCGCCGTAGCGCGTCGGCTGGATGCCGTTGCCGTCCACCATGCACGCGACCTCCACGCAGGCATCGGCGGGCAGGTTGGTGATGACCTGGCCAGCGCCGCCCTGGTTGTTCATGACGTTGCCGTGAATTCGGAAAGGCGCGTCCTTCTCGCGGGCCTCGATGATCCACGAGGCATATTCCCAGGAACGCGCCCACTCGATCGGCTCCGTTCCCTTCAACATGGCGTGGCGCGAGGCATCAGCCTGTTTGCGCCACTCGGGCCAGTTGGTCGCATAAAAACGGGTGCCGCCGTCGTAGCCCTGCCGGAGAAGAGCGCGACCGGCCTCGCTCTTGCGGTAGTAGGGCAGGTATTCGGAGAGATGCCCCGAACTCTCCGTGATGAAGGCGCCGAAATTCACGCACATGTCTTTGCGCACGAGGTCGGTTTGCGTGTAGGCCCGCGGCTTCGTCTTTCCCCAGTCTTTCACATCCGCGCTGTCGTAGGACGTGATGCCGGCGGCCCGCTCCCCCTCGGCGGCGGCGAGATCGGCGGCGAACTTCTTATAGAGACGGTCCGTGTAGAGATTAACGCCTTTGTGCTCGAGAGTGGTGAACCATGCGAGGTGGTTGATGCCCGCGCACTCCCAATCCATCTCGCCGTAGGGCACGCCGGCGTATCCAGCCAGCAGATGGCTCGTGCCCTGCACGCTGTGGCAAAGGCCGACGACCTGCATGGAGGAACTGCGTCCGGCGGCGGTGCACATCATCGCCATCGGGTTGGTGTAGTTGAGCACGATGGCCTGCGGACAAAGCCGCTCGCAATCGCGCAGCACGGCGAGAAACACCGGGATGGTGCGAAGGGATTTGAAGAGTCCGCCAGGACCGATCGTGTCGCCGATGCACTGGTCTATGCCGTATTTGAGCGGGATGTCGTTGTCGTGCCGCACGCACTCGAGGCCGCTGACTTCGATGCAGTTCACGATGTAGTCGCTGCCCTTGAGAACCGTCGTGCGATCCGGCGAGGCGACGACCTTCCAATTTTTTTCCTGTCCGAGCTTGGCGATGAGCTTGGTGACGAGCTGGCGCATGGTGCGCAGGCGGCCTAGGTCAATGTCCACCAGCGCGATCACGCCGCCCTGATTTCCGGGTATGCGGAGGACGTCATTGACCAAACGCGGGGTGAAGCCTGAGCCGGCACCCAGCATGGTGATCTTGATCGGGCGCTGCACTGCGCCGCCGAGGCCTTGCGCGGCGGCGTCCTGGGTGTGTGCGGCGTGGCCGGAGAGTTTTCTGCGGTTTGCGTTTTTCATGGGGGTTTAAAGCAAAGAACCATACCCGCACGGCATCAAATGGTGAAGTGCCGATGCTTGATATCGAATATGCATTATGTGATTAAAGGCCATGCCTGCGACGCTACCCGACCCGTTCTCCAGTTTAAGTGGATTCGACGAAGAAACCCGCGTTCATGCCGGCTACCGTTTCGATAACCACCATCGCGGCGGTAATGACGAGGGCGTCATCCAGCAAACCCTCTCGGGAGCGGCATTTTTCGAGGATGGGGCGGGGCGTAAACTGGTGCCGGCAGGGCACGCCATGCTCTTCACCCACCACGAACCTTCGTCCTACGGTTATCCACCAGAAGTGATCGAACCCTACCGGCTTCGCTACGTCTCCTTCCGGCTGCTCGGGTTACGCGTTTGGTTCGATCGCCTTCGCGGCGAGTTCGGCGCGGTGCTGAGAATGGCAGGCAAGGGCGAGGCCTCGGATCTGCTGCGCGAGATCGGGCGCCGCCTGCGCACCAGGACCTTTCGCGACCGTTTTCAGGAGGCGGAACTCCTGCACCAATTGCTCGTCGCACTCTACCGTGAACAGGTGGCGGCAACCCAGATTCGAGACCCAATCGAATACGGATACCATTTCCTGCGGGACAACTTCCGATCGCCGATAAACCTGAAAGAAGTGGCGGAGCGCTGCGGGGTGAGCCGCGAACACTTTATCCGCGAATTCGGAAACCGTTTCGGCGAGCCGCCGGGCGCGTTGATGCGCCGTCTGCGACTCGAACAAGCACAGCGCATGTTGAGCGCGACGCAGGTCGCCGTGCAGGACGTGGCGATCGCCTGCGGATTCGCCGACGCAAACACTTTTTGCCGCGCCTACCGCCTTCGCTACGGCACTACTCCGGGGACGGCACGCTCTCTTAAACCCATCACCTAGCCGCTCGGTTGCGGCGTGACTTGGTTCACAAACTAGATTTACGTCACGAAAACGTCTCGTTGATACCTCTGCTGCCGTTTCACTTCCGACGCCCGAACGCGCTCTTTCCGCAAGCCCCCTTCAACGCGAACCCAACTCCTCTCGCCTCAATGAAAACACGCCTCATTCGCACGCTCGCCGCCTTGCTTTGCGCGACGCTCGCCCTCCGAGCGGTCGAGACCGCCGCGCCAACCAACACCCCAGCCCCCGTCCTTACCGCTCCGGCCGCGTCCAGCATTCCGGAGGACCAGATTACGCGGCTCAAAACCTTGGTGACCGACGGCAAAACCGCCGATGCCGCGAAGTTCGCCGACGCCCTCGCGTTGCTCTACCCCGACGATCCCCGCCCTGCGAAAATACTGACCGGCGAGACCGTCCCGCCTGCACCCGCAGCCCCGGCGCCGGAGGCCGCCGCGTCAAGCCCCGCACCGGCGCCCGCCGGAGATCCTGCGGCCGAGACCGCCGCTCCTTCTTCCACCCTTTCCGCATCCGCTCCCTCGGGAGCCTCGGAACCAACCGGCCTGGATCGCGTAAAATGGGCCGGAATCGAGGAGCTCATGAAGGACGCCAACAGCACCCAGGACACAGCCGAGCGCACGCGCATCCTTACCTCGATCCTGGAAAAGAGCGCCCCTCTGCGCGGCACCTATCCACGCATGATGCGACTCTGGTATTTCCGCGCCTTCGCCGCCCTCCAGCTCCGCGATTTCACGGCGGGAGCCGAGGCGGGCCGCAAACTTCTGGCCCTCGGCGCAACCGAGTCTGGCGACGCCACCATGCTCACGCTGCTTGGCCGTATGGAGAACGAGGGCTATCTCGCCGTCGCCCCCGAACTTGATCCCACTCGTCCCGGCAATCTGCCGCGCGAATTGACCGTCACGCTGGCCGGTAACGTCGCTTTGGAGATGGTCTGGGTCGAACCCGGCTCCTTCACCATGGGAGCCCTCGGTGGCTCCGGCGACGAGCAGCCCGCCCACCCCGTCACCATCACGCGCGGTTTTTGGCTCGGCAAATACGAGGTCACACAGGCGCAGTGGCAGGCGATCATGCGCGTGAATCCGGCGCTCTACCTGGGCCCCAATCGCCCCGTTGAGAACGTCTCGTGGGATGATGTCCAGACCTTCCTCCAGCGCGCAAACACCAGCGCGATCGGCCTTCCTGCTGGCTACACTTACGCACTGCCCACCGAGGCCCAATGGGAGTATGCATGCCGTGCCGGCACCACCGGTGACTACGCCGGACCGCTCGACGAGCTCGGCTGGTTCAGTGGCAACAGCGAGACTCGCACTCACTCCGTCGGCTTGAAGCGTCCCAACGCCTGGGGTCTTTACGATATGCACGGCAATGTCCGCGAGTGGTGCCACGATTGGTTTGGCGACTACTCCAGCGCCGCCGCCGTGGATCCGCGCGGCGCCACCTCGGGTGCCTACCGCGTCAACCGCGGCGGCGGTTGCAGCAACGGCGCGGTGTTTTGCCGCTCCGCCAATCGCTACCTCAACGACCCGGGCAACCGCCGGGTAGACCTCGGTTTCCGCCTCGCGCTTCGCTCCACCCGCTGAAGCGTTCCGACCGGACCGAAAACGCGCACGAAGCGCCGCGGTTTCAGAATCGGCCGGCGGCGTGGAGTATCTCGACGGGATGCTGGGCAGGCCTTCCGGTGGCGTCCTTGATCTGGTGCCGGCAACTCGTGCCGGGCGCGGCGATCACCGCGTTCAAGGGCGCGGAGCGCACCGCCGGAAACAGCACGAGCTCGCCGACTTTTTGCGAGACTTCAAAATGCTCTTTCTCGAAGCCAAAAGATCCGGCCATGCCGCAGCAACCGGAGGGGATGAGCGACACTTTATGGCCGGGTGCGAGCTCCAGCATCTTCACCGTCGGCAACATGGAGGAAAGTGCTTTCTGATGGCAGTGGCCGTGGAGCTTGATTTCGCGGGACGTGTATACGAAGGAGGCGCTCGTGATACGTCCGGCATCGGCCTCGCGGGCGATAAACTCGTCTATCAAAAGCGTCCGCTTCGCGAGCGTTTGCGCCGCCACTTTGAGATGCTCCGGCATGAGGTCCGGGTATTCGTCACGGAAACCCAGAATCGCCGAGGGCTCGATGCCGATCAGAGGCGACTCATCGGTGATGATATCCTTGAGCAGCTCGACATTGCGAATGGCAAACTTCTGCGCGTCGCGGACCAGGCCCTTGGAAAAATGCGCACGGCCGCTCTCGACGTGCTCGGGGATGATGACTTCGTAACCGAGCCCATTCAGGAGCTGGATGGTTTTAATACCAATACGCGTATCGTTGTAGTTGGTGAACTCATCGCAGAAAAGATACACCCGGCCGTTTCGGCGGCGTGATCGCGTTCTACTCAGGTTGTTCTCGTGCCAGGCAGCGAGTGTGGTGCGGTAGAGCGTCGGCAGGCTGCGGCTCGGCGCAAAGCCTGCGAAGCGCTTGATCCAGCCCGATACCCGCGGCGATGTCACCGCCCAGTTGTAAATTCCGGGAGCGAGCGAGGCCATCCGCATCGAACGCGCGAAGCCCGCCACGAGCCGCGAACGTAGCGGCACGCCGTGGGTGTCGT
The DNA here is from genome assembly GCA_027488595.1 of Opitutaceae bacterium. Classification (GTDB taxonomy): domain Bacteria; phylum Verrucomicrobiota; class Verrucomicrobiia; order Opitutales; family Opitutaceae; genus IMCC26134_A. Next base: position 11,288 of record JAIYBI010000429.1, read on the forward strand.
AGTAGTGCTGCTGCCACTCCGCTTTCAGGCGGGCTACGTCCACGTTCGAGGGACACTCGGATTTGCAGGCCTTGCAGGAGAGGCAGAGGTCCATGACGCCCTTGACCTCCTCGCTGTCCCACGGGTTGGCGACATCCCGCGGATGCGTGAGCACCTGACGCAGCATGTTGGCGCGGGCGCGGGTGCTGTCCTGCTCGTTGCGCGTCGCCATGTAGCTCGGGCACATGGTGCCGCCGGAAAGATGGGTTTTGCGGCACTCACCGACGCCGGTGCAAGCCTCGGCGGCGCGCAGAACGCCTTTCGTGGCACTGAAGTCGAAAATGGTTTTGTAGTCCGGCTCCACGTGCCCGACGGCGTGGCGCAGATGGGTGTCCATCGGAGGGGTATCAATGACTTTGCCGGGGTTGAGGATGTTGTGCGGATCGCAGGTCTCCTTCACCCGCCGCATCATCGCGTAGCAGGCGTCGCCAACCATGAACTTGATAAACTCGCCGCGCAGGCGCCCGTCGCCGTGTTCGCCCGAAAGCGAGCCGCGATACTTTTTCACCAACGCCGCGACATCGGTCGCGATGGCGCGAAACATTGCGAGCCCTTCGGGTGTTTTCAGATTAAACAACGGCCGCGTGTGCAACTCCCCTGCCCCGGCGTGGGCGTAGTAAACGCAACTGATGCCGTATTTGCCCTGCATGAGCGCGTCGAACTCGGTGATGTAGGCCGGCAGGTCCTCGATCGCGACGGCCGTGTCCTCGACGATCTCGCGCGGCTTGGCGTCGCCCTGCACGATGTTCATGAGGCCCTGGCCCGCGCGGCGCAAATCCCAGACCCGCGCGCAATCGTCACTCCAAAGCACAGGGAAAGCGTAGCCGAGGCCGGCCGCACGCAACTCCGCCTCGATGGCCGCCATCTCCGCCTCGATGTGCGAACGTTCAGCGTGGCGGATCTCAACGACGAGCACCGCACCGGGGTCGCCTTGAACGAAGAAGCGGTTCTTGGCGTGAGTGAGGTTGGACTTGGTGCATTCGAGGATGTGGCGGTCAATGAGTTCGCAGCCGAAGGGGCGGTGCTTCATCGCGATCACGGCCGCTTTGAGCGAGTCCACGACACTCGCAAAATGCGCGCACATCAGTGCCCCTGCTGGCGGGATGGGTTCGCAGTTGAGCTCAAACTCGACCCCCAGAAACAGCGTGCCCTCCGACCCGGCGATGAGGCGGCAGAGGTTGAAGGGTTTGTCCGAGGAGGGGTCGAAGACCGCGTTCTCGAGTAACTGGTCGAGCGCGTAGCCGGTGTTGCGGCGGGTGACGGTGGGCTTGGGGTAGTTGTCGCGGATGAGCGTGCGGTTTTTGGCGTCGGCCAGCAGGTCGCGCACGCAGAGATAAATCCGCGTTTCAAGCGAATCGGGCGCAGCGCATTTCGCGGCGAACTCCTCGCAGCTGAGCGGACCGAACGTCGCCTCGGAGCCGTCACTCAAAAACCCGCGCGCCGACACGAGGTGGTCGCGTGTGGAGCCGTAGACGATGGAGTTCGCGCCGCACGAGTTGTTGCCCACCATGCCGCCGATCATGGCGCGGTTGGCGGTGGAGGTCTCAGGGGTGAAGAAGACCCCGTGTGGCTTTAGGTATGAATTCAGTTCATCCCGGATCACACCCGGCTGCACCCGCACCCGACGACTGGCGGTGTCGTAGCCGAGGATGCCGTTGAGGTGCCGCCCGATGTCCACCACGAGACCATTCCCCACCACCTGGCCGGCGAGCGAGGTGCCCGCAGCGCGCGGAATGATGCCGACTCCGCGATGCGCCGCGAACCCGAGCAACCTGCGCAAATCGGCCTCGGACTTCGGCAGCGCGACCGCAAGCGGCATCTCCTGGTATTCCGAGGCGTCGGTCGAATAGAGCCGGCGCATCACCTCGTCAGAGTGGAGCTCGCCCTCCAACGCAGCGCCAAGCTGGCGAAGGTCAGAACTAAGGCCTTCGGCGTGCGAAGTGGCAGGGGTGCGAGTCATATGAGCCCTAAACCTCAAAGCATTCGGAACGAAAGTGCGAGTCCTGCCTAATTTTTATAAAATCCATTTGCCTGCATCTGCGCGTATCCGCTGCGACACCTCTCGGCACATGAGCTGCTAACCGGGAATGATGCGCTTCTTTGCCCTCCTGCTCGCCCTCGTCTGCTCCGCCTTCGCAGCAACCGATGCCCCAATCAAAGTAAAGGTTGTCGTTGTCTCCATGTTCGAAATCGGAGCCGACACCGGCGACATGCCGGGAGAATTTCAACTCTGGGTCGAGCGCGAGAAACTCGACCGCGTCATCCCGCTCCCGCAGGCCTACCACGACGTGCGGGCCAACGCCGATGGCTCCGTGATCGGCATAGTCACCGGCATGGGCAACACCCGCGCCGCCGCCTCGATCATGGCGCTGGGGCTGGATACCCGTTTCGATTTCTCGCAGGCTTACTGGCTCGTCGCCGGCATCGCTGGCATTGACCCGGCCGATGGCACTTTGGGCTCGGCGGTGTGGGCGAACTGGTTGGTCGAGGGCGACCTCGGTTATGAGATAGACGCCCGGGAGATCCCGGCGGGCTGGACCACCGGCTATCTGCCCTACGGTCGCTACGAGCCCTATGCCAAACCGCGCAAAGACGAAAAGCTTGGCGAGGTTTATCAACTGGAGCCCGGCTTGGTCGAGTGGGCGTATCAACTCACCAAGGACACGCCGCTGGACGACAACGCCGTGATGCTCAAGCGCCGCGCCCACTACGATGGATTCCCCAACGCCCAGCGCCCTCCCTTTGTGCTGAAAGGCGACAACCTCGCCAGCACCACGTTCTGGCACGGCAAGCTGCTCAACCAGTGGGCCAACGATTGGGTCTCCTACCACACCGAGGGTCGGGGCAACTACGTCACCACCGCGATGGAAGATACCGGCACTCTCCAGGCGCTCACTTGGCTCGCCCGCGCCGGAAAAGCCGACGTGAAACGCGCACTGGTGCTCCGCACCGCCAGCAACTTCGACATGCAGTGGCCGGGCGGCACCGCAATCGCCAGCCTCAGTGGCGAGCAGGACGGCCCGCTCGGCGGCCTGCTGCCCTCG
>JAIYBI010000362.1 GCA_027488595.1 Opitutaceae bacterium
CAGCGCGATGGCGGTGGGCGAAGTCGCCGTCGCCGCGAGATCGAGCGGACGCTTGGGCGCGCCATCGAACCCGGTGAAAAGCGCCATCACGCGCCCATTCGCGGAGGTGCGGAAGGGCAGCAAACTATCTGCGAGGACGTTGGTGGTAGCGCCTCGTTTTTCACTCACCCACTGCGAATACTGGGTGCCCTCGAAGTTCGATTCGCCGACCGCCGCGAAGCTCGCCGAAGCGTCATCAATGGTGAAGAGCGGCGTGGTTTTGGCCTCGGTCGTGGAGAAGATGTGGGCGCCGAGAAGTTCGGTGAAACCACCGGAGCGGGTCTCGATCTTCACCTGACCGCGCTCGGTTTTGTAGCCTAGAATCCAGAGGGTGGCGCCGGCGTTTATCACATTGGTGTGGCTGCCATTCTCGGTATTGAGCTGGCGGGCCCAGACGTGTTGCCGGGGGTTTTGCAGATCTACTTTGTCGGTCACCACGTCCTCGATGAAGAGCTTGCCGGGGCTGGTGCTGGTGATGCCGGCCACCTCGGAGCTGCTCACAATCAGGGTGCGTGCGCTTTGGTGCAGAATGGCGGGGAAACCGGAACGCTCGATGATCACGGCGGGCGCGGAGCCGTCCGCGACGATGATGCGCCCGGAGCCTCCGACATTGGCGTGAGTGCCGGTGAAACGGCGCACATTACCGCGCAAGAGAAGATCGCCGTTGATGATGAAGTAACCAGTAGGAGGAATGTAGACGGTGGCGGCCCCGGAATCTACGGCGGCCTGGAAGGCAGCGGTGTCGTCGGTCGAGCCGTTGCCGACCGCACCGAAGCTCTGCACGTTCGCCCATTCATTAAGCGGGTCGAGCGGGATGGCGGGCGCATCCTCGACGGGCAGGCGCAAGGAGCGGGACGGCGAAGGGAAAACGCTGAGGGTCGGGTTGCTTTGATACTCGTCTAAACTGGCTCCGTTGAAATCCGCGTTGCCCGCGAGCGTGGGACGGGTGAGGACGCGCGCGTATCCGGTGGAGACTACGTTGCGGGCGTAGAGGAACGCGGCGGTGGTGATGGCGTTGAACGTCTCCGCGCCGGGAAGCCCGATGAGCTGGGCGTCGAGCACGGTGCAAACGCCGCCCGTATCCACGCCGCCGAAGGGGTTGGTTCCATTGATCAAGGCGGGCACGGCGTTGACGCTTTTGAAACCCCGGATCGAAAACACCTGACCGGAGTTGTCTATGCCGGCGACATTTTGACCGCGCACGGTGACGCGCTCGAGCACGATGCCGTTGATCGCATCGCCGGTGCGCACGCCGTGATTGAAACCCGTGACCTCCACGTCCTGCACGAAGAGAGGGCCGATCTCGGAGGTAAAGTGGAGGTCGAGTCCGGTGACACCCTGGCCGTCGCCGCTGAGGATTTTGACCTGTCGGATGCCGCCGAAGTTATTCGCGTTCAGCTGCACCCCGCTCGCGCCCGGGTTGCCGGTGCCTGTATTCACGGTTAAATTACGGATCATGATCCCGAAGCGCTGGGCGGGGCCGGGACCGGTGAAAAGAACGGCGCGGCGGGCGGACGGATTTTGAAACAGCGGCGCGTTGTTTATCAAGCGGAGCACCGCACCGGAGCGGCTCTGGCCCTGCAAGATCGTGTGCTTGTAGTCGGTCCAGCCCGGAATGCCGGCGGGCCACGAGAGGGTGTTACTGATGTCGTAGGTGCCGTTGGGCAGGTAGATGATGCGGCGACCGTTGGGAAACGCGTCGAGTGCAGCCTGAATCGCCACGGTGTCGTCGAGGCCGTCGTTTGGCACGGCGTTGTAGGGCGGCTGGGTGACGTCGAGGATTTGTGCGCCGGCGGGGTAAACGATGTTCTCCTCGGCCGGAGGCGGATCGACCACGACGCGGACCTGGCCCGCGACCGAGTAGTCAATCCGTGCGCCATCGGGTGCATCGAGCAGGACGAAGGTTCCGCTCCGCGCGCCGCCGTGGGTGACAATCGTGTAGGTGCCCGAGGGCGTCGCGCCCGCCGCGTTTCGCACCCACAAGCCGGTTCGCGAGCCCAAGGTGAGCGCGCCCGAGACGGCCAGAACGTCGGAGGTGCCTGGGTTGCCGAGTTCGACCTCAAGGACCGCGTGTTCACCGAGGGTGACGGCGGCGTTGGCGGTGAACGTGCCGATGCCATTCGCGCCTGCAGGATCGCCGGGGTTGAGGGCGCTTCCCAGGGAAGAGCCGACCGTTAAGGACGAGTTCAAAACCCCGGACCCGCCGATCCGCCCGCCGTTAACGTTCCAAGTGCCCGCACCGTCAGAAGTGCCATTGAGCAGCAAGGTGCCCTGGGTTACGAAACGGCCTGCATTCGCGCCGTTGATCTGGCCTGCGACGCGGGTAAGGCCGGTGCCCTCCTTGTAGAATGCGTAGCCGCCGAGCGGCGCAATCGTGCCGTTGACCGCAATCGTGCCCGCGCCGCGCAAAACCACACTCTTTACCCAGTCGGTGCTGGAGCCGTTCACCGTGAGCGTGCCCCCGGCAGCTTGAATGAGCTTGATGTCGTTGCCCCATTCAAAGGTGCCGTAATTGGCATCGAGCGAGTTGTTGCCGGTGGACTCGATCTCGGAGTTGCCGCCGCCACCCGCCACACCGATACGGCCGTTAAAAAGCCGGTAGCCGCCTTGGAGCACCACTCGCTCGTGGGCCACACCATTGCCGCCCAAGTTCACCTGTTTGTTTGGCGCCGAGGGAGGGAACGAGAGATTCACGAACAAGGACGATGGCACGGCTTGGTCATCCCAGTTAGTCGCGCTCGAAAAAAGTCCGTCGCCCGCCTCTCCATCCCAAACGCCGGCGGCGATCGCTCGAAAATCTAGCTGCGAAAACAACAAAACCAGCAGGATGGGAAATCGCGTGATATTCGTGCTAGCCGGGAGGAAGGTTTTCATCAGAGAGGGAGAGAGGGGCGGGAGGAGTGGAGGGGCCGCGAGCCCGCAAAAGCAGCCAAGTTGCACTTGCTCCAAGGAAAATCAAGGCACCCGTCGAAAGAAACCCTACTCCTCCACGCCGTCGCACCTGCGATTCAATCCGGTCGCTTTGGTGTGGGCTGGGTGTTTCGCACCCGGAGCGTCCGTGCGTCCGGCGTCGTCCTTGATCGCTACATTCTCCATTTTAAAGGCGTCCAAGGCGTTCGCGTCTTGCCGCCCGATGGCACCTCCGCGCAGTTTCCCTGTCTCCATCCCCGCATGAAAACCTCCTCCTTACTTCGTTCTCTCACCGCCTTGCTCTGCCTCGCCGTTGCGCCTTTCGCCCTCCTCGCCGAGGACGTCGCGCCCGCCGCCACCCCGACCCCCGCCGCGCCCGCC
>JAIYBI010000339.1 GCA_027488595.1 Opitutaceae bacterium
GAGGGCGACGACAGTGTGGTTGACCTCGTTGACGGCGGCGGCGAGGTCCACCGGACGGCCGTCGGCGATAGCCTTGCAGGCAAGATCGCTCAGGGTGGTGACGGCACACTCGGCGGCTTCCGCTCCCTTCGGCAGTCCGCCGATTCCGTCGGCGACGGCGAAGAGGCCGATCTCGGGCGCATTTAGAAAACGGTCTTCATTTTCGTGACGGACAAGTCCCGTATCGGTGAGGGAGGCGGTTGTGAACTGCATGGGATTTAGGGCGAAGGTAACGAAACCGTTACGCTCTTCAAATAAAAGGTTGGAAGACTTCGATGCGGTTGACGCGGTTGAAGCGCACGTGGCGCGGCTGGGGAAGGCATTGCAAGAAGAGCCGTCCGTAGGCCTTTTGCGTGATACGGGAGTCCAGGATGGTTACAACGCCGCGATCCCGCGCGCTGCGGATGAGCCGGCCCACGCCCTGACGGAAAGTCATGAGCGCCTCGGGCAGGGTGAGGTCGTTAAAGGGGTTACCACCGGCGGAGCGGATGTGCTCGGTGCGCGCCTCGAGGATGGGGTGGGTTGGCACCTGAAAAGGCAGACGCGTGATGATGACCTGTGAAAGGGCGTCGCCGGGCACGTCTATGCCGGTCCAGAAGCTGTCGGTGCCGAAGAGAATGCCGTTGCCCGATTCGCGAAGCTGGCGGGCGAGCTCGGTGCGGGAGGCGTCCCGACCCTGCATGAGAAACGGCCGATGCGCGCCTTGATAAATCGGTTCCACGATCTCGGCCACGCGCTTCATGTCGGCGTAGCTGGTGAAAAGCACCAAGGTGCCGCCGGTGGTGCGGCGGGTGCAGAAATCAATGTGGTCGGCGAGCACATCGAGGGCGAGCTTCGCCTCCTGAGGGGTCGGCAGGGGCACGTCGGTGGCGAGGAAGACACGCATGTTTTTCGCGAAGTCGAAGGGCGAGTGCTCCAGCTCGGCGCGCACTGTAGGGGCGGCGCCGATACGCTTGCGGAAGGGCTCCAGGTTGTCGGCGATGGCGAGGGTGGCGCTGGTGAAAACGACCGAGGTGGAGCGTTGCAGCAGGGCTTCGGCGAGCTGCGGCGCGACGTCAATGGGCGCGGAGCGGAGCGCGATCACGGTCTGGCGGCGCCCCATGCGCTCGACCCAGTAGACGTTGGCCTCGGGTTCTTCGAGGGAGAGAAACTTTCTGAGGCCGACCTGCGCGCTGCGGATTTTGCCGGCCTGTTCGAGCAATTCCTCGCGCTCGCGGCCCTCGTCGAATTTGTCGGCCCGGGTGCGCACGGCCTTGTGCAAGGCGAGCAGCGGGCCGTCGAGCCAGGCTTCGGCGAAGCCCTCGGTGCGGACGCGCACGATGGGTTGGGTGGCGAGCAGGTTTTCGTGCAGGAAGGCGAAGAACTGGTGCGCGGCCTCGAGAGCGTCGTGCACGAGCTGCTGCTCGGTGGGGCCGCCGTATTTGACCAGCAGGCCGCGACGGGTCTTGGGGTTGAAGAGATGTTTGAGCATACGCTCGATGCCGTAGCTGCTGAGGCGGAGGCCGAAATAGTCGGTGGCGACCTCGGGCACGGTGTGCGCCTCGTCGAGCACGAGGAAATCATCGGGGAAAAGGATGCCGCGCGAGCCCCCGCCGTTGGCCGCCGCGCCGCCGGCGGCGATGAGGGCGAAAAGCAGCGAGTGGTTTACGACGATGAGATTGGCGGAACGGATGCGGGCGCGGGCGCGTTGATAGAAACAACGTTCGCAATCGCAGTGCTTGCGGGCGCAGGCGGAGGAGTCGGCGTTGACCAGTTCCCAGACATCGGGCGAGGGCGGAGGGATTAGCTCGTGGCGCAGTCCGTCGCGGGTGGTCTCGGCCCATGTGGCGATGCGCTGAAGGTCGGCGTGATCGGCGGAGACGAAGAGTTCCTGTTTGTCGCGCAGGGCGGTGGCGAGCCGGGTGGTGCAGAGGTAGTTGCCCTTGCCGAGGAGCACGGCGGATTTGAACTCGGCGTAGGGTTGGGTGCGCGCGTCGGCGGCGAAGACGCGGCGGCAGAGCGGGAGGTCCTTTTGGTCGAGCTGTTCCTGAAGGGCGATGGTGTGGGTGGAGACGATGAGCTGACGCTTTTGGTCCATCGCGTGGACGATGCCTGGCAGGAGGTAGGCGAGGGATTTGCCGACGCCGGTGCCGGCCTCGAAAATGACCGGCTGGTCATCTTTCATCGCGGCGGCGACGGCGTTGGCCATGTGCTCCTGCTGCGGACGGTGTTCGAGCGAAAGGGCGGAGTGGAGAATGCCCCCGGTGCGGAACAAAAGCGCGGCAAATTCCGGCGCGCGACTCGGGGGAGGCGCGGGCGGCAGGGCTTCTTGTTCATCGCGCAGGCCGATCATGGGAGGGGGAGCGTTGCGTGGAACGCGGGGAGCGCAAGACGGGGATGAGGCGAGATAAGCCTGGGTTGGGGAGGCAAGTAAGGTTGCTTGCAGCGTTCCAGGTCGAGGGCACCAAGCTGGACCTAGCAAGACACTAGTGCTAGTTTCACAGTAATGCACTCTACCTGGTCGGCAAAGTTAGCTGAGTTCTTGCGCGAGGAACCGGGCGTGGAGGCCGTCCGCCTCGATGCCACGGGCCGGAAGGTGCAGATCGCGACCATCGGTGAAGTTGATCTGGTCCGTCTGGAAGCGCGCATCACCGCCACGATGGCCGCGATCGAGGCGCAGTGGCCGGCCAAAACGAGGGTCGCCGACGGCGCTTCGCCCGGAGGAGCGGGACTGGAGCAGGCGCCCGCAGGCTACGCTTTAAGTGTGAAGGACGGAGTCACTGAGCTGGCGCGCCCAAGCTGCGCGACGGCGCCGACATTCTGGCGCTGGAGTGACATCACGCTGCCGGCGGCGGCGGATGTGGGAATGCTTGCGAAGGAAGTGGCCGAGGAACCGGAGGAGATCGAAGACTGGCGTGAACTCGGGGCCTTTGCCGCGACGTGCGGCGTGCTCGGGCTGGCGGGGTGGGCGACAGAGCGCTGGGAGATCGGGCCGGGCTGGCTGCCGGTGTTGCTGTTCGTCGGCGCGCTGATCGCGGGCGGCTGGGATGCCGCGATTGATTCGTGGGCCAATCTGCGCAAGGCGAAGCTCGACATTCATTTTCTCATGCTCGCGGTCGCGATCGGCGCGTCAGCGATTGGAGCGTGGAGCGAGGCGGTGTTGTTACTGTTCCTCTTTTCCGCCTCGGGCGCGATGGAGGCCTACGCCAACGAACGCACTCATCGCGAAGTGGACGCGCTGCTAAAAAGCGCTCCCAAGCAGGCGACAGTGGTCGGCGGCGACGGTCAGGAAACGGTGGTGGCAGTCGAGGCGATCAAGGTCGGCGACCTCGTGCGGGTGCGGCCGGGCGAGGCGTTTTGCGCGGACGGCATCGTCGAGACCGGCGAGAGCGGCGCGGACGAGTCGGCGCTGACCGGCGAGGCGGTGCCGGTGGAGAAGGCACGCGGCGACCAGGTTTTCAGCGGCACGATCAACGTCGGCGGCACGCTTGACTGGCGGGTGCAAAAACTACCC
>JAIYBI010000163.1 GCA_027488595.1 Opitutaceae bacterium
CCGCCGCCCTCGCCCCCGCCATGGGCGGCGCGCCCTTCGCCGAAAAGTGCCGCGCCCCCGCCGCCCGCGGCTCCGCTTGGATCGACGCCCACCTCTTCAACGGCGACTACTACGAACACCACGTCCTCGCGCCCGGCACCTCCGATCTTTCCGCCCGCCTCGCCCCGGACTCTCCCGCCTACCCGCCCTTCCAGCTCGGCCCCGGCTGCCTCGTTGATCAACTCGTCGGCCAGACCGCCGCCACCCTCGCCGGCCTCGGCCCGCTCGCCAACCCCGGCCACCTCCGCCGCACCATCACCAGCGTGTTGGAAAACAACTGGCGCGACGGTTTCACCGACCACTTCAACCCGATGCGTTCCTACGCCCTCGGCGACGAGTCCGGCCTCGTCATGGCGTCCTGGCCGCGCGGCCGCCTCCGCGTGCCCTTCCCGTATTTCGCCGAGGTGATGACCGGCTTCGAATACACCGCCGCCGTCTCCTGTATCCAGGAAGGCATGACAGACGACGCCCTCCGCATCGTCGCCGCCATACGCGCGCGCCACGACGGCCGCCGCCGCAACCCCTTCAGCGAGCCCGAATGCGGCCACCACTACGGCCGCGCCCTCGCCGCCTGGAACGTTCTCCTCGCCTGGACCGGTTTCCACTACTCCGCCGTGGAAGGCGTGCTCACCTTCGGCCCCCGCCCCGGCCGCCACTTCTGGAGCACCGGCGCCGCCTGGGGCGACATCACCCTGTCCGGAAAAACCGCTACTCTCCGCGTCCTAGCCGGCCCCCTCACCGCCACTCGCCTCACCATCCCCACCCTCGGCTCCGCCACCCTTCCGGGCGACCTCCCCGCCGACACCACCCTCACTTTAGCCCTCGCCTAAAATTTGGAATGCGGCGCCTCGGCTCCGCTTTCTCCTTCGCCCGCCTTCGCACGAAAACTTCGGCCCGCCCCGTCCCCCCTGGCGAAAACAATTCCCTATCGGTAACGCCATGAAACCCGCACTCGCAGTTCTCTTCGTCGGCCTGCTCGCTTTCGGCGCCGCAGCACCGGTCTCACGCGGCGCCGAGCCGCCGAGGTCACTCAACCAGATGATGATCTGGACCGCTGAATCCGCGCCGGACGTGGGTTCGGTGCACGCCGGCTTCAGGCGTGAATTTGAAATCACGACCGTTCCCGCCGCGAGCGCCCTGCAGATCTTCGCCTACACGCGCTACCAGCTTTTCATCAACGGCCGCTATGTCGGTCGCGGACCCAACCGCTTCGAAAACCTCCGGCCGGAATTCGATACGTGGGACGTGAGCGCCCGGCTTCGTCCGGGTCGCAACCTCATCGCCGTCCTGGTCATCCGCGACCTGCCCAACGGGCGGGTGATGCAGCATGCCCCGGGGTTTGCCGCACGGCTCGACTTGGGCGGCGGCCAGATCATCGAGACCGACGAGCACTGGCGCGCGTTTGTCGAACCGGCCTACGCGCCGCAGGCAAAAGTTTGGTCTTCGTTCCGCGAAAACATCGACGCCCGCAAGTCGCCCGGCGAATGGACGTCGCCGGAATTCTCCGATGCGGCGTTGCCGTTCGCGCGCCGGGTGGACGTCACGGACGCCGCCGTGTGGCCCGAGATGCACCCGCGCTCCATCGCGATGTTGCGGGAGACACCCGTGCCCTTCGTCCCGAAAACGACCGGCGCGGCTGCGAGCGCGGATGGCAGTTACGCGATCTCCGAGGGCGAGGCGCTGCGCTTGGACCTGCCGCAGATTTCCCAGGCTTACCTGGTGCTCGACCTCGACGCCGAGGCGGGCGCCCGCGTGGAGGTCACACCCAATCTGCCGGACCGAAAGAACTACGGCCCCAGCAGCTTCACCTGCCGCGCCGGTCGCCAGCGCTGGATCGGCGGCGACACCTTCGGGTGCAACGCCTTCACGATCCGGGTGACCGGTGGCACCGTGCGGGTCCGGCCCGTCGAAGTCGTGGAGGTGATCTATCCGTTCGATCGCGTCGGCACGTTCGCCAGCAGCGATCCGGAGTTGGACAAGATCTGGGCGATGAGCACGCGTTCCCTGCAACTGATGAGCGAGGACGCATACGTGGACTGCGCCGATCGCGAACGCGTTGAGTGGATGGACTGCGATCCGCCCGCGTTCGATGTCACGCGAGTGTCCATGGCCGGACCCGGACCGAACGGCGAGCGCGTGTGGGGCGACGCACGCCTTCTCGGCGCGCTGCTGCGGCGCACGGCGCTCACGCAGCGGGAGGACGGCATGGTCAAGGCCCACACCTGCTCCGAGCGGTGGGACATCCACGCGATCATGGAGGACCGCGCCTGCGACTGGGTCGAGGGCTTGCGCAAATACCACGAGGCGACCGGCGACGACGAACTCATCCGCGAATTGTTGCCGCGTTTGGAACGACTCCTCGACTGGTTTCTCGCCCGCCGCCAACCCAGCGGCCTGGTGCGGGCCCGGGAGTGGGTCGCGTGGGACAATCCCATGAGCTATGCCCAGTGCGAGGGGGCGGCAAACAACGCGTTCATTTACCGCGCCCTGGCCGACGGGGCGGCGCTCGCCGCGGCGGTCGGCGCCAAGGACCGGTCGGCGCGCTGGGCCGCCGCCGCGCGGGAGCTGTATTCGGCCTTCAACGACAAACTCTGGGACGAGTCGGCCGGTGCCTACGGGGCCGCCTGGGGCGACGCTGAAATCCTGCCCGCCGAAACGCGCTTCCGGAAAAGCATCACGCTTCGGCGCGCCGATGGCCGGCTCGAGCCCACGCTGCACGCCAACCTGTTCGCGCTCGACCGCGGTCTCGTGCCGCCCGAACGCCGCGCGCGCACCGTGGCCTGGACGCTGGCGCACACGGACCAGATCAAGCAGATCATGGCCCAGCATTTTTTCTTCAAGCTGCTCTACCAACTCGACGAGCCGCAGCACGACCAGGCGGTGCTCGACCGCATCCGGCAAGGTTGGCGCGGCATGATCGAAAGCCCCTGGCAGACCGCCTGGGAAATGACGGGGGGAAACGGCTCGAAGTGCCACATCTACGGCATCGTGCCCGGCTTCACCCTCCCGACTTTCGTGCTCGGCGTGCGCCGCGATGCGCCCGTCGGCGCAAAGCGGATCGTCATCCAGCCACACCTCGGCGACCTGACGCACGCCCAGGGTGTGGTGATCACCGAGTTCGGTCCCGTCGACGTCAGCTGGCGCCGGGTGGAGCAGGACGCGCTGGCGTTTTCCTTCACGGTTCCCCCGGAGACGACCGCCGAGGTGCTCCTGCCCGCCGGGGCCGCATCACGCGTGCGGCTGCAGGGCAAAGAAGTCCCGTCGGACGCCCGCGGCCGGTGGCGTGTA
>JAIYBI010000487.1 GCA_027488595.1 Opitutaceae bacterium
AGCTCACCTCGGCGTCGGCTTGGTGTCCGTCGTAGCTCGGGGCTTCGTCGGGGTAGAAACACGTCCCGGCCTGGGCGATCGCGAGCGGGGTGAACAGGGGAACAGCGGTGAGACTGCGGGCGATGAACGATTTCATGAGGTGAAAGCGGGGGATGATGGCAGCAAACGTTATTTCGCGGCGGCCTTGAGTTCGGCCATGCGCCCCCGCATCTCGGCCAGTCGCTTGGCCTGCGCAGGATCGGCGGCGAGGTCGTTTTCCTCGAACGGATCGGCTTCCACGTGGAAAAGTTGCTCCAGTTTGGCGTCCGGCCAGTAAAAATACTTCCAGTCCTTGCGCACCAAGGCTTCGCTGCCTGGGATGCGGGCCCCAGTTTTCTTCCCGGCGAACTCGTAGAAGAATTCGTCGCGCCACGCCGGTTTTTTCGCGGCGAGATAAAGCGGTGCGATGTCGCGGCCCTGCATCGTGGCGGGGGCCTTGATGCCGGTGGCGGCGAGGATGGTGGGCGCGAGATCCACGTTCAGAGTGAAGTCGTCGTTGGTGCCCCCGAGTCGAGCCGACGGCATCCGGGGGTCGCGCACGATGAGCGGCACACGAATGCTCTCTTGATGGGGAAACCATTTGTCCGCCAGCCCGTGCTCGCCGTGGTAATAGCCGTTGTCGCCGGTGAAGATGACCAGCGTGTTATCGAGCACGCCTTGCCGCTTCAGTTCCGCCAGCACGCGCCCGCACGTCGTATCCACCTCTGTCGCGAGGCGGTAGTAGTTTTTCATCATCTCCTGATATTTCTCCGGCGTGTCGAACCGCCAGTGCCAGCGCACGCGACCTTCGTTCTTCTCGTCGGAGAGGAACGGCGGCAGCTTGCGGAGCGCTGCGTCCGTGGCCGTCTTCGGCACCGGAATGGTCACGTCCTCATAAAGCTTCATGCTCTCGGTTTGCGGGAGAAATTGCTTGGGATTCTTGTCCTCGGCGTGCGTGGCGAAAAAGGCCAGCGTCAGACAGAACGGCTTGTCCGCCGGACGCGTGCGCAGGAATTCCAGAGAGTCGTTCTCGTTTTTCTTGGTGACATGGATTTCCGAGCCATCCGGCTGCTTAATCCAGTGCGTGCCCGAATAGGCGCGACCGAAGTCGAAATTTGCCGAGGGGAATGTGCCGTTGTGCCATTTGCCGACGTGCCCGACGAAATAGCCGTTGGTCCGCAGCAAACCGGGATACGTCTCCGCCCATGGCGTCTTGAATTCGCGCATCTCCGTATTCGCGTGTCGCGACATCCATTGCCCGGTATACAAGCTCGCCCGGCTCACGCCGCAGATGGACGTAGTCACACAGTTTTTGGTGAAGCGCACCCCCTCGCTCGCGAGCCGGTCGAGCTGCGGCGTCTGCACCACCGGATTGCCCGCGCAACCGAGCGTATCGAAACGCCAGTCGTCAGCGTAAAGGACAAACACGTTCATCGGCGCGGCGGCGCGGGATGCGGCGGGCAGGCACAGGCTGCAAAGCGCTGCAACGAGGCAAAGGCTAGATTTCATCAGGGGTGAGGGGGATTCAGGACGCTAGGAAGCTTCATCAATGGCGGAAGGGGCGTCGATACCTGAGGCTGCTGCAAGCGACTTTAAGCACACCTGCGTTTTTTTGTTACGTATCATTATTGACCGCCTCCCTTCCCCGAACCACTGTGATGTCTATCTGACCGGCTTTCAACGACCGTCCATGAATGTTCATCTTAACGACATAGCGAAGAAGGTCGGCGTCTCCAAGATGACGGTCTCGCGGGTGCTGCGTGAAGATCCGGCGGTGACGGAGGCGACGCGCCAGAAAGTTCTGGAGGCGGCGGCGCAGCTCGGCTACGCGCCCAATCCCAAGCTGGCGCGGCTGATGTCGGAGATGGCTTCCTCCCGCAGAAATCCCAACACCCTTGGCGAGCTGGCCTACATCTCGACGGACGACACCGAGTTCGGCTGGAAACAATACTACCATCAACTGGCCTGCTTCCAAGGAGCGGAGGCCGAGGCCAAGGCCTATGGTTACAACCTGCTCCCGGTGTGGGCGCTAAGCCGGCGCTTCTCCACCAAGGGACGCCTGAATGAGTTTCTGTGGTCGCGGGGCGTGGACGGCGTCATCGTTCCCCCGCTGGGCCGTGGTATGATAGGCAAGGCGCTGGATATAGACTGGGATCGCTTTTGCAGCGTGCAGATTGGCGCCACCCTTTCGGAACCGAAGTTGAACGTCGTGCGCCATAATCATTACGAAGGAATGCTAAAAACTTTGCGCGAGATGGAGACCCTAGGCTACCAGCGCATCGGGCTGTGTTTTTCCGACGATTCCGATCTGCGTTCCTACCACCGCTGGGCCTCCGCTTATCTTTATTGGCGGACGATGCGCGGCTTTTCTCAGCAGACGCTGCCGACTTTTCACTACACCACCGGAAAGGTCGATCTTCAGGCCTTTCAGAATTGGATTCAGCATAACGGCATCACCGGCATAGTCGGCATGAGCACAAAGCCGATGCAGACCTGCTTGGAACTCGGTTTTAAAATTCCCGAAGACCTGGGTTTTAGCGTGCTAGATCACCCCGGCCAAGGCGGCGCCGTCGCGGGCATCGACCAAGTGGCCCGCCAAATCGGCAGCATGGCGGTGGATATCCTTGTGATGGCCGTGCGCAAAGGAGCCAAGGGTGTCTCGCCGCATCCGGTGCAATCGATCATTGAGGGAAAATGGATACCGGGCGGCACGCTCAGGTGTATTCACAAAGGGGGGGATTCGGCAACTCCCGCCGACTTCAAAAGCGCGGAGGGCGGTTTCTGATTCGCTTCGCGGGCAAGCGACCACAGGATGACCCAAGATTGATCAGCGTAGCGGAGCGAATTTTGATAATCGAACTCGGCCACATGATACGTAACATAAAATACCGAGCTTTAGCTTTTAAACTAAGCGCGGCGGCGACTTTATTGAAAGATCGGTCTTGGTAAACCATGACAACTGCAACTCACTCATTCCCGCTCATTCCAAACCTAAATAACGGTCGTCACTCAGAGATCGGTGATCGTTCGGACGCGAACATGCCGGACTCGGAATTGGATCCGCACAGGTCCTCGACGATCAACGCGGCCGACCACGGCGTTCTCCCGGACGGCAAAGATTGCATACGCGCGCTCAAGTTTGCCTTGGCGGCCTGCCGTGCCCACGGAGTCAAGCGGCTAATTTTCCCCAAGGGGTGCTACCACTTTCACCCGGACCACGCGGACGAAGCTTATCTCTTCGTGAGCAACAACGACGAGGGGCTGAAGCGCATCGCCTTCCCCTTAACCGGATTCGATGGATTGACCATCGATGGCCAGGGGTCGGAGTTTGTTTTTCACGGGTTCATCACCCCCTTCGTCGTTCAGGATTCGTCGCGTATCTGTTTCGAAGACTTCTCGGTCGATTTCGAGCGCCCCTTTCACAGCGAAGGGCTTATCGTTGCCGTTCATGAAAAGGGGATGGATGTCCGGATACCCGAGCAGTTTCCCTACAAGGTGCGCAACGGGCTGCTGGTGTTTGTCCTGCAAGACAATGACACCGCCCCCCTGACCTCCGTCAGCAAGGGAGAGGTCTACGGCAGCGGACACCTGCTCGAATTTGATACGGAGAAACGGGAAACAGCCTACATGGCGAGGGACTATTTTTTTAACGGAACATCCTGCTACGCCGCCGAGGATCTCGGTGGTCGTTTGGTGCGCTTGTTCGTGCCGGGCCTGGTCGGCACGCCGGGAAACACGCTGGTTTTCGGCCCCGATCATCGGAAGCACCCTGGCTTCGTGATCCTGAACAGCCGGGATGTGGGCTTTGAAAAAATCACTATCCACCATGCGGGCGGGATGGGGATTGTCGGGCAGCTCAGCCACAACATCCGGGTCAATAACTGCAAAGTGACGCCTTCGCGCGGGCGCATGCTCAGCACGACCGCCGACGCCACCCATTTTGTTAACTGCACCGGCTACATCCAGCTTACGAACAACCTGTTCGAGAACCAAAAAGACGATGCCACCAACATCCACGGCACCTACGTTCAGGTCGTGGAAATCGCCGGGCCGAACGAGGTGCTCGTGCAACTCAAGCACCGCCAGCAGCATGGCTTTGATTTCCTGGGCGCGGGCGTCGAGGTGGAGTTTGTCCACGGCAAGAGCATGATCACGCTGGGGACGGCGACGGTGAACGAAGCCACGCGCATCAACAAGGAGTTCACCCGCGTGGTGTTTGATCGGGGCCTGCCGAGGGACGTGGTCGTCGGCGACGCGCTCGCGTCTTTGCACGATTTCCCCGAGGTCACGATCGCGGGCAATATCGTTCGCAACAATCGCGCTCGCGGCATGCTCCTGAACTGCCGGGGAAAAACCGTGGTGGAGAACAACTTTTTCCACACTCCGGGCGCCGCGATCCTGTTCGAGGGCGATTCCTTTTTCTGGTTCGAGCAAGGCGGCGTGCGCGACTGCGTGATCCGCAATAATGTCTTCGAAAACTGCCTCTTCGGCGTCTGGGGCAAGGCCGTGATCGACGTGAGGGCGGGCATCCTGGAGCGCAAGGACGAGAGCCGCTACAACCAGAACATCCTGATCGAAAAAAACACCTTTCGGGTTTTCGGCGAGGTATCGCTCTTGCACACCTACTGTGTGGACGGCCTCACCTGGCGGGACAACCGGGTCGAGCAGACGACCGCCTATCCCGCGTCCGACAAGCCCGCCAAGCGGTTTGATATCAGCCACTGCGACAACGTGATGATTGATGGCGAGCCCCACCGGGGCAAAGAGTAAGCGAGCGTTTCCAAGACCGGTTGGCCGCCCGGCCTGGCATAGTGCCTGCCTCGCCTCACGTCGTTGAACACTCCCATGAAAACCCCTGCTTGCCCCTGGAGTCCCGCCAACTGGCCGGTGCTCCGCCGTTACGATGCCGCCCACCTCGCGCGCATCGCCCTGCCGCTCGGCGGCATCGGCACCGGCACGGTATCGTTGGGAGGTCGCGGCGAGCTACGCGACTGGCAGATAATGAACCGCCCTTCGCGCGGCTTCAGCACGATCGCGCCGGGAAACGATGCGCCCTTCTTCGCCCTCGCCGTGCGCACGCCCGACGGCGCGACCACGACCAAGGCCCTGCTCGGGCCGCTCGATGCCGCCGAGCACGAACACCACGAAGGGCGTCCGGTGGATCACCACGGCCTGCCCCGTTTTGCCGAGGCCCGCTTCGAGGCCGCCTATCCCTTCGGCCAAGTCCACCTCTCCGATCCGGCGCTGCCGGTGGGCGTGACGCTGCGCGGTTTTAATCCGCTCATCCCGGGCGATACCGACAACAGCAGCCTGCCCGTCGCGGTGCTCAGCTACGAGGTGACCAATCATTCCTCGACCGCGCTCATGGTCTCGGTCTGCGGCTCGATCCGAAATTTTATCGGACGCGATGGCAGCCGGATCGAACGCGACTGGAAAGGCGACTACACACCGGTGGGCGCGAAACAGAACCGCAACACCTTCCGCGCCACCGCCGGGCTGCGCGGCCTGTTTTTCGATTCGCTCGGAGTCGATCCGCAAAGCCCCGCCTGGGGCTCCCTCGCTCTCGTTACCGAGAAAGCCGCCGGCGTGACCTGCCGCACCGCTTCGGTGCCCAACCGCTGGTCCAACGCGCTGCTCGATTTCTGGGATGATTTTAGCGGCGACGGGCAATTGACCGAAAAGCCCGCCCCGAAGGTCTCGCCGGGCACGCCGCCCGAGGACGATCCTATGGCGTCACTCTGCGTGCAGCACGAGATTCCGTGTGGCGGCTCGCGCACCTTCACGTTTTTCCTCGCCTGGCATTTTCCGAACCGTCCCGCGTGGGCCTCCTTTAAGATGCCCACCGGCGAGGAGTCCGTAGTGGGAAACCATTACACGACACGTTTCGCCGACGCGTGGGCCGCCGCCGAGGACATCGTGCCGCGCATGGACGGGCTGGAAAACGGCACGCGCCGCTTCGTCGAGGCCGTCGCCGGTTCCAGCGCGCCCGAGGTGATCCGCGAGGCCGCGCTGTTCAACCTGCCGGTGCTGCGTTCGCAGACGGTTTTCCGGCTGCCGAGCGGCGAGCTGATGGCCTGGGAAGGCGTGATGGCGGAGGCCGGTTCCTGCTTCGGCTCCTGCACCCACGTGTGGAACTACGAGACCGCCACCCCGCTGCTCTTCGGCGACCTCGCCCGCACCATGCGCGAGGTGGAGTTTACCCGCGCGCTGGACGTGGACGGGCGCATGGCGTTTCGCGTCGTGCTGCCGCTGGAGCGCGGCACCGAGTGGAAGGGCAAGGCGGCCGACGGCCAGATGGGCTGCATCGTGAAATTCTATCGCGAGTGGCAGCTGCTCGGCGACCGTGCCTTCCTCGAACGTCTCTGGCCCAAGGTGCGCCTCGCCCTCGCCTACGCATGGACGCCCGGAGGCTGGGACGCCGACCAGGACGGCGTGATGGAGGGCTGCCAGCACAACACGATGGACGTCGATTATTTCGGCCCCAATCCGCAGATGGGTTTCTGGTATCTCGCCGCGCTGCGCGCCGCCGCGCGGATGGCGACCGAGCTGGGCGAGACGGACTTCGCCGCGAAGTGCGAGGCGTTGTTCAAAAAAGGCAGCGCGTTCCTGGACGAGCGGCTCTTCAACGGCGACTACTTCGAGCACCTCATCACCGATCCGACCACCCACGAGCTGGTCGATTGGAGCGGCGAGCGCGCGAGGGAAATACCGCCCTTCCAGCTCGGGCCGGGCTGTCTCGTCGATCAGCTGGTCGGGCAGAGTCTCGCCCACCTCGCTGGCCTAGGTGGGTTGTCCGATCCGGCCAAGCAGCGCCGCGCGATCGAGAGCGTGATGCGCCACAACTTTCTCCCAAGCTTCGCCGGACATTTTAACAACATGCGCTCCTACGTCATGGGCGACGAGGCCGGCCTGCTCATGGCGAGCTGGCCGCGCGGGCGCTTGCAAGTGCCGTTTCCCTACTTCGCCGAGGCGATGACGGGCTTCGAATACACCGCCGCCGTGAGCATGATCCAGATGGGCATGGACGAGGACGCGCTCCGCGTAATTCAGGCCGTGCACGACCGCTTCGACGGCCGTAAACGCAATCCCTTCACCGAGCCCGAGTGCGGTTACCATTACGGCCGCGCCCTCGCCAGTTGGAACACCCTCGTGGCTTGGAGCGGATTTCACTATTCGGCGGTCGAGCGCCGCATTAGTTTTGGTGCCCGTCCCGGACGCCATTTCTGGTCAAACGGCTCCGCCTGGGGCACCTTCGACCTGCAAGGTGATCGCGCGGTATTGCGGGTATTGCACGGCATCCTCAACGCCGACCAACTCGCGGTGGCGGGCTATCGCGCCTCCGCAATCAACCCGGCAAATGTATCCGCAGATCAGATACGGGCATTCAGGCTTTCTCCGGAGCGATGAGCACCAAGGCTGAGAATCTAATCTGGATTTTCTGCGAAGATCTGAGTCCGTGGTTCGCGGCCTACGGCGATGCCACCGTGCCGACGCCGGTGCTCGACCGGCTCGCGCGCGACGGAGTGGTTTTTCGCAATTGCCACAGCCCCGCGCCGGTGTGCTCGCCGGCACGCTCCAGCATCATCACCGGTTGCGGGCCCTCGTCGATCGGCGTGCACCAACACGTGAGCTCCCGCACGTGGGTAGGAATGCCGCCGATAGCGTTGCCCGCGCCGGTCAGACCGCTCCCGACCCTGCTCCGCGACGCAGGCTACTTCACCTACAACCTTGGCAAGGACGACTACAACTTCGTCTATCGCCGTGAAGACCTCTACGCCGGCCCCTACGAGGTGCTGGAGTTCTACGGTCCACAGCAGGTTGGCCACCGCATGACGGATTACCCGCGCGATTGGGCTTTTTGGCGCGAGCGTGCGCCGGGGCAGCCCTTCTTCGGGCAAGTGACCTTGTGGGCGGGCAAAAATCCGCGCCGCGTGGCGCCGCCGACCGACCCGGCGGCGATTCGGCTGGATCGCTGTTATCCCGACACACCGACCTTCCGCGCCCAACGCGCCGCCCACTACGACCAGATCCGCACGACCGATGCCGAGGTGGGAGAGATCGTCGCGGCGTTGAGGGCGGATGGGCTGCTGGCGAGCACGTGGATCGTATTCATGTCCGACCACGGCTACGACATGCTCCGGGCCAAACAATTCTGTTACGACGGCGGCACGCATGTGCCCCTCATCATCCGGCCGCCCGATGGGGCGACCGTGGCGATGAAGCGAGGCTCGGTGCGCGAGGACATGGCCAGCTCGCTCGACATCACGGCAACCACACTCGCGCTGCTCGGGCGACCGATTCCCGGTTGGATGCAGTCGCGCGACCTCTTCGCGCCGTCGTATCGCCGCGATTACGTGGTGTCAGGGCGAGATCGCTGCGACGGCACGATCGACCTGACGCGTTCGGTGCGCACGCCTCGTTATCGTTACGTCCGGAATTTCCTGCCCGACCGTCCGCTGATGCAGCCGCAATACCGGTCGGCGTCGCTCTGTTATCTCGAATACCGGCGGCTCTGGCGGGAAGGGAAACTCGCGCCCGAGGCGGCTTATTTCGCGGGCGACGTGCGATTGCCGGAGGAGCTCTACGATCACGCGAGCGATCCGGACGAGGTGCGGAATCTGGCGGGAGATCCGGCGCACGCGGCGGTGCTGGAACAACACCGGGCGATGCTCGCCGAGTGGCAGCGCGAGATCGGAGATCGAGGCGGCAAGCCGGAGCCGGAGGAGCAGTATCGGTGGCTGTTTAAAAAGTGGGGCGCGGAGCAGTGCTGGGGGCCGGAATACGACGCGGCGCGAACCGATGGATGCCACCCTAATCCGTTTCCGTTGCGGCCCGGGACTGGCGGTCAGGCTCAATAGCCCATTTCCAAAATTATAATGAATATTAATATAAAAAATACCGTAATACTGTTGCTGCTGTTTCTGGCCCTTAGGGGCATGGTAGTGGCTAACGTGACTGTGTATCCTGTTCCCAACGGCATTGCCATCAATCCGGACTTCACGGTTCGAATCAACGATGGCAGCGGATGGGTGCCCGTTCCCGTTCAGGATATCGTAGACTCCTGCTTCATACACTTTGAGACGAGTGGTGCCGTCGAGGTTGAGGTTAACGCCAATCGGACGATTACATCGCATCAGATCAGCCCGCTCAGCGCCGGTATCGAATCTCAGGTGAATGATTCAAAGCTCACCTTTACCCTGTCTAAACCTCAAAAGCTGATCGTTTTGATCAATGAGGGAGCAGGTAATCATAACACCGGCTTGGATGGGCTCATGGTATTTGCAGAGGCACCAGAAACCGACGTGCCTTCACTCAACGACTCATCGGTTGTGAATATCATGAGTTATGGAGTCGACAACACCGGGAAACTTTTGAACCGCACCCAAATCCAGAAAACCTTTGACGATCATGCCGACGGTGGGAAAATCATATATTTTCCACCCGGGATCTATAAAACCGGAATGCTTCACATGCGCAGCAAGCAATCGCTGTATCTTGCGCCCGGGGCGACCCTTTTGGGTTCTTCCAACTTTGCCGATTACGACCAGATTGCTGGCGAAGGATTCTCCAACGAGCATTATGTCTTGGGCTCATGGAATGCGCGTAATATCAAGGTTTATGGTCGTGGTATCGTCAATGGCAATGGTTCTGCGCTCCGACTTCAGGATCCCTCGGGATCCAAGTTTAAAACCCACAACATCCAGTTTATGGGCACCAACCATATTGAAATGAAAGATATCATCTCCTTGGATGCCGGTTCCTGGAGCGTTGAACCGATCTATTGTGATCACGTCACCATGAAGAACATCAAAATACTCAGCGATCTCCGATACTACGGCTCGGCAAAGCTAAATACAGACGGCTTTGATATCAACAAGTGCCGGCACGTCTTGATCGAAGATAGCTTCGTTTGGGCCTGTGATGATGCTATCACTCCAAAGCAAGATAAGCACCTTCCAGCTTTTCCTTACCGGGATCTTTACGATTTGAAGTTTCGCGATATGATTATCTACAGTCGAAAGTGCGCCTTTAAGATCGGGAGCGAGACACGCGGCCAGAATTATACGATGAGTGATGTGACTTTTGAAGATTCCGATATTGTCGTTGCAGACAGGGCATTCGCCATTTGGTCGGACGAAGGAATGCGCGTTGAAAACATCGTTTTCAGAAATATCCGGATCGAGAAAACTTATAAAGACGTGAAACAAAATCACATTAACTTCCGGATTGATGCTCCTGGCAGTTCAATCAAAAATGTATCCTTCATCAATGTGGCGGCCCGAGAGCCAGCTCCCCGGGGAAGCGTCTTTGAGGGGAATAATCTTGGCGCGGTCGTGAACGGAGAGGCCGTCCAGTTCTACAACATTCACTTCGAAAACTACACAATCGGTGGTGAACTGGTCATGGGTCTTGATAATAAGAAAGCCCAATTCTCTCTAAACAACGACACGGTTGGCGCGAACCCTAATGCGTTTTCGTTTTCCGGTCCATCAAGTGCTTCGCCTCCGGCCAAGAAGAGTCTGACGAATGCCGAGCCTCCCCCGCTTGATAACGCACAACTTGCAACTGCTGGAGATTAAACTCCAACCGATCTAGATTTCGTTCAAAAATTCACGTTCAAGGCTCGGTTTTATGCGACATTTTATGGATTACGACACACCAGTCGGCGCTGAAAATATCTTTAGATTTTTTAAGAGCCGACTATATAAGGTGGACGACTCGGACAACGGCACCGTGTCTCGGAACAGTTCTCATTAATCCAATGAGAATATCCGTTTACCTGCGACTGACCGTTCTCCTGTGCGGCTTGATGGTCGCCGACCTGTGTGGGCGCACCGTCGTCGCGACTTACTCCACGGACTTTAATCCCTCCGGAACTCCGAGCGCCGGCTGGAGCTACCTTTGGAATGCTCCGAGTGGATGGAACCTCGGGGTGACGGGCGACCAGAGCACCGGGTTCATCGGCACCCCGTCCCAATACCGGGCGATGACGCTGGCTTTCTCTTCCTACTATGCCGACGGAGACACTTCCGGCACCAATAACGCCCCGGCGGGATTTGGGCGACTTTCAGCGACGGGAGGTCATCCGGGCCCAGCCGCTGGATCGACCAACAAGCGCCCGCGCTACGCTATCGCCGCCTACACGGTGCCAATAGCAGGGCTTTATGCCATCGAGAATAGTTTCATCTCCATAGCGAGTGCGACGAGCGATGGCGTGGAAGTCTTGGTCTTGCCCGGAAAATCAGAAGCGGTCTGGCGAAGCACGGCACGGTCCTCGACGAGTAATTCGTTCGACGTCGAGATCGGCTACTTGGATGCCGGGCAGATCATTTATGTCGCTTTCGGTCCGGGAGCGACCGCCACCAGTGATGCCTTCCAAATGAATTACAGCATCGTGCGCTACGAACGACAGTCCTTTCGCGACCAACTCCTCAGTGGCATCGCTTCCGGGGCGAGTGTTGTCACCCTCACGCCCGGACGTTACTACGCCATTCCCACCTCGAGCCACGTCACCGTTTCGAACTACCGGCCAAGCACGCCGGTGACCATCGTTA